>JAGHUE010000102.1 GCA_018064985.1 Candidatus Colicola faecequi
CTCCAGGTCAGATGGTTTTTGCGGAAGCTCTCCGCGATGAACTCATTGCATTAGGTTTGCAGGAAGTGTCGCTCGACGAAAATGGCTACATCATGGCCACACTGCCGGCCAACACCGATGAGAAGAAACCGACCATCGGCTTCATCGCTCACATGGACACCTCGCCGGACGCGAGCGGAAAGCATGTACAGCCGCGCATCGTAAAAGAATACGACGGAAAAGACATCGTACTCAACGAAGAGGAACATATCGTACTTGAGACGGCCAAATATCCGGAAATTCTCAACTACAAAGGGCAGGACATTATCGTGACTAACGGCAAAACCTTGCTTGGCGCTGATGACAAAGCCGGTTTGGCAGAAATCATTTCCGCATGCGAATATCTCATTGCTCACCCGGAAATCAAGCACGGCAAAATCCGCATCGGTTTTACGCCAGATGAAGAAATCGGCTGCGGTGCAGACCATTTCGACGTTGAGAAATTCGGTGCAGATTTCGCATACACAATGGACGGTGGTGCAGTGGGTGAACTTGAGTTCGAGAACTTCAACGCTGCTGCTGCCAAGATTACCGTCCGCGGCATCAATGTTCATCCGGGATACGGCTATCACAAGATGCAGAATTCCATGCGTATAGCGTTCCAACTCGCAGTAATGTTACCGCGTTGGGAAACTCCTGAGCACACACAAGATTACGAAGGTTTTTATCACCTCACAGGCATGAACGGAAGTGTAGAAGAAACCGTTCTTACCTATATCATCCGCGATCATGATCGTAGCCGGTTCGAAAGCCGAAAGAAAGAACTTGAGCATCTGGTAAGAAAAGTAAATCGCGAATATGGCGAGGGAACATGTACGATCGAGCTTCGCGACCAATATTACAACATGCGTGAAAAAATCGAGCCTGTGATGTATGTGGTCGACTTGGCGAAAGAGGCAATGAAACATGCAGGAGTGACTCCTATCGTAAAGCCCATACGCGGCGGTACAGATGGCGCCCGACTGAGTTTTGAAGGCCTGCCCTGCCCCAACATTTTTGCCGGTGGTGAAAACTTCCACAGCCGCTTCGAATATCTTCCCATCCCGTCGCTTGAGAAGGGTATGGAAGTTATCCTGAAGATTGTAGAACTAGCATAACACACATTTCCATCCGATCTTCTGCACATGCGGAAGGTCGGATGGCTCATACAACACACCTTATATCATGAAAACTACTCCATTTACAGACATCCACATTGCACTCGGAGCTAAAATGCACGAGTTTGCCGGCTACAACATGCCAATCCAGTATTCCCCCATCGCTGCCGAACATAAGTGCGTTCGCGAAGGTGTAGGTGTATTTGACGTAAGCCATATGGGCGAGTTCTGGGTCAAGGGCGAAAACGCAGAGGCATTCCTCCAACGCATTACCACCAACGATATTCGCAAAATGACCGCAGGCAAAGCACAGTACAACTGCTTGCCGAACGGAAAGGGCGGTATCGTTGACGACCTGATCATTTACAAATATAGCACCACCAAGTTTTTCGTTGTTGTAAATGCCGCCAACATTGACAAAGACTGGGCATGGTTTGTTAAGCAAAATGAAGAAGGCAATTTCTGCTGCCAGCTTGAGAACGCTTCAGAACGTTATGCCCAACTTGCTATTCAAGGTCCGAAGGCTACGGAAGTTCTTCAGCTGCTCACTGATGCCGAACTATCTGCTATTCCATATTACGGATTCCGCGAATGGTCCTTTGCCGGAATTCAACCCGTCATTCTCTCCAACACCGGTTATACCGGTGCAGGCGGATTTGAAATCTACTTTGCTCCCGAGCACGGGAAACTGATTTGGGATGCTATTTTTGAAGTTGGCAAACCGTACGGTATTCAGCCAATCGGACTTGGCGCCCGCGATTCTCTCCGTCTGGAGAAGTGGTATTGCCTCTACGGTCATGACATCGACGATACAACGTCTCCGCTGGAAGCCGGTCTCGGTTGGATTACCAAATTTGTCGAAGGAAACGACTTTATCGACCGCGAATTCCTTGAAAAACAAAAGGCAGCAGGTGTTGAGCGCAAACTCGTACACTTCATCCTCCAAGAACGTGGTATTGCCCGAAACGGCTATGAAATCTGTGATGCAGAGGGAAACAACATCGGTCACGTAACTTCCGGTATCATGATTCCCAATTCCACTGACTCTATCGGCATGGGCTATGTAAAGACTGCATTCTCAGCCAAAGAGAGTACCATCTACATCAAGATTCGCGAAAAACTTATCCCTGCAAAAGTTTGCTAAACAAACAACACAAAAAAAAGCCCGCATCTCAAAGGTGCGGGCTTTTTTATTGCATGCTGTTATTTCTTTTCTTCCTTAAGGTCAACCTTGATCTGGAGTTCGTCGAACTGAATCTGATCAATCGGGCCCGGAGCACCGAGCATCACATCACGACCCTGATTATTTTTCGGGAATGCAATGCAGTCACGAATAGAATCAAGACCGGCAAAGAGGCTGACAAAACGATCCAAACCGTATGCAAGACCACCATGAGGAGGTGCACCATACTTGAAGGCGTTCATCAGGAAGCCGAACTTAATTTGTGCCTGTTCTGGAGTAAAGCCCAAGATCTCGAAAATCTTCTGCTGAAGAGCAGCATCATGAATACGAATAGAGCCACCGCCAACTTCTACGCCATTGATAACCATATCATAAGCGTTAGCGCGAACTGCAGCAGGATCGGTATCAAGAAGAGCAATATCTTCAGGTTTCGGAGAGGTGAACGGATGGTGCATAGCCATGAGGCGCTGTTCTTCATCAGACCACTCATACATCGGGAAGTCGATTACCCAGAGACAGCTGTATTTCTGCGGATCACGGAAGCCCATGCGTTTGCCCATCTCAAGACGAAGCTCGCAGAGCTGCTTACGGGTTTTCATGGCATCATCGCCCGAAAGAATGAGGATGAGGTCACCAGCCTTGGCATTCATCTTCTCCTTGAGAGCCAGAAGAGTCTCTGCATTATAGAACTTATCAACGGAAGATTTCACACTGCCATCTTCCTGTACACGAGCATATACAAGGCCCTTGGCGCCAATCTGCGGACGCTTGACGAACTCCGTCAACTCATCAATCTGCTTGCGGGTATAAACTGCTTGTCCTTCGCAGCAAATAGCACCGATATATTTAGCAGAATCAAACACAGAGAAACCTTCCGGGAAAAGCGAAGGAACTATTTCCTTTGAGGCATTGTCAATCTCCGAAGTCTTAAGTTCTACAAACTCCATTCCGAAACGGGTATCCGGTTTATCCGAACCGTAAAACTTCATTGCATCAGCCCAGGTCATACGCGGAAGTTTCGGAAGATCAATACCCTTGATCGTTTTGAAGAGATGGCGGCTCATACCCTCAAACATATTGAGGATATCTTCCTGCTCTACGAACGACATTTCACAGTCGATTTGAGTGAACCCCGGCTGACGGTCAGCACGGAGGTCCTCGTCGCGGAAGCACTTAACAATCTGGAAGTAACGGTCGAAACCGCTGACCATCAAAAGCTGCTTCAGCGTTTGAGGAGACTGCGGAAGTGCATAGAACTGACCGGGGTTCATACGGGAAGGAACAACAAAGTCGCGAGCACCTTCCGGAGTGGAATTAACGAGTACAGGAGTTTCTACTTCAAGGAAGCCCTGCTCATCAAGATATCGGCGTACCTCGAATGCCATTTTGTGGCGCAATTCAAGGTTTTTACGAACCATCGGACGACGAAGATCAAGATAACGGTACTTCATTCGAAGGTCATCGCCGCCATCAGTCTCGTCTTCAATAGTAAACGGAGGCGTCTGTGCTGCATTGAGAACAATCAGCTCCTTAACTTCAATTTCGATATCGCCGGTCGGCAATTGCGCATTCTTGCTGTAGCGTTCCTTTACAACGCCCTTTGCCTGAATGACATATTCGCGGCCAAGCTTGTTTGCGATATCAAACACTTCTTTATTGACACTTTCATCGAATGCCAACTGCGTGATTCCGTAGCGGTCGCGCAAGTCAACAAACGACATACCACCCATCTTTCTGACGCGCTGAACCCAGCCGGCCAAAACGACTTCTTTGTTTACATCGGCGATACGGAGTTCGCCGCAAGTGAATGTACGATACATATAATTGATTTGTTTTGAATTCTCAAACTTAATCACCGCTTTTCAAAAAAAAGCAGCCGATTACGCATAATCGACTGCAAAGTTAGAAAGATTTTTTGGAATACACAAATTTATTTGTGCTATTTTAATAAAAATCAGGTGCAAGTATTGTCTGCAAACGTCAATTTTCAATAAATAGGCACAATCTCACGTTTTACACGCCTCGTTAAAGCCGACTTCGGAAGCGCCTTCACATCCGGCACTATTTCCGTCACCCGCTGTGTTGCCTTCACGTCAATAGGTATCACTTGATCTTTCGAACCGGTCAGATTGGCTACCGTACGCAAATTCTTCTCTTTAGGGTACAACTTGCTTCCTCTCAACTGATAAATAGTGTTGAGCGTTATCCGCGCATTAGCTTTTTTCAAACGAAATTTCTCTATTTCGCTGTCGCTCATATTCAGCAAATTCAACAACTCGAGTTCATCTGCCCGGAATTTATGGCCGAACGGCACATTGAGCGCCATGGTCAGTTCCTCGGAAAAACGCTTCACTCGATAGTTGTCCGAATCGACAATATAATTTCTGCGATACTCATATTTGAAGATACCCAGATAATTTTTCTGCTCCACATGCGTCAGTACCGTCTCTTTCTCACTCTCGCGGCTGACCGACCAATGACGGATATCGTTCATCGTTTGCTCGAAATCGTATCGGATGTTACCGATTGCCCATAGCGTACGATGCACCACTACTCCGGAATCAACTTCATTAGCCATTTTCCTGAGCTCTTTATGGAGTTTCGTTCCTGCCAAAATCGTATCCGCACTGTCGCGAATGGTTTGCTGGAAGAAACGTTTGCAGTATTCGCCGGAAAATTGTACGGAATCACGTCCTTCTTTACCCGCTTCGGGAATGCACACAGCGGTTGCAATCATCTGCTCCATACCCCAAGGGGTATGTTGGCTGTCCATACTGACATCGCTGACAATACGGTAGCGGGTCGGATTGTCCGGAAAGTCATATTGCATCCGGTTATATACCTTATAGAGAAGTTGCGCCATGGCTTTCCGCTTGTTCTTCTGCCGAGAAGCCTTCGCCATCACTACAGTCTCCTCCAATGCAATAGGCTGTTCGATGAGCGTTACGGTTTTCAACTCCGTTCCGGCAGCAAAAACCGATAACGGCAACTGCTGTTTTTCATAACCTATAAAGCTGATTATCAGCGAAGAAGACGGCTTCTCGGAAGACTCCAATCGGAAACAGCCATCGTTGTTGGTAGCCGTTCCTACAATCGGGTTCTCCTCCAGGTAGACCGTAGCAAACGGGACTGGTATTCCTTTCTCGTCCACCACCCTTCCGACATATTCTGCTGCTTGAGCCGCCAAGCTGAACAGCACACACAATATGATTAGAATTCTATACTTCAAATCGACAATAATTACATTCGTGAAACCGACTTCACACCTTGTACGGTTTTTATCTTTCTCTGAACATTTTCCAGCTGCTCTGTAGTTGCGACAAGAATTGTCATATGTCCTTCAAAAATACCGTCGTGAGAGTCGATTGAGATGGTTCGCATCAGCACTCCTTCCTCCTTTGCAATGATGGAAGAAATATTGCTTACAATACCGATATCATCCACACCTACCACCTGCAGCGTAATTGGATAATGCTGTCCTACAGCCTTGCCCGACCAACGCGCCGGCTGAATACGATAAGGAAAGCGTGCACGCATATCTGCTGCATTCGGGCAATCCTGACGATGTATTTTTATGCCCGATGTAATGCTCACAAAACCGAAAATCGGGTCGCCGTAAATCGGATTGCAGCACTTCGCCAGTTTATACACCACATCTTTCAGATTACGGTCGATCACCAGTTCATCCTGGCGAACTCGCACCTCCTGTTGCTGTGCGGGCATCTGAACGTAATTGCCTGCACTTACAGCACTTTGGCCTTGCGACGACTCCGCTGCCTGCTCCTGCATCGAATAGAAACGCTCCCTTACGGAAAGCAGGTCCAACGCACCTTGTGCAATAGCCTGATAGAAATTGCTGATGGTTTTAAAACCGAGTTTCTTCGACAGATGAGCCAAATCGCCTTCCGTATAATCGATTTTCCAGTTTTTGAATCTGCGCTCGAACAGTTCCTTGCCTTCTGCAGCATCTTTGAACTCAACTTCCTTCAGTGCCTGACGAATTTTGCTTTTTGCTTTCGAAGTATGAACCAGCTTCAGCCACGATTCGTTCGGATGCTGCTGAGCCGACTGCAGAATCTCCACCTGATCGCCATTATGCAACACGTATTTAATCGGCACATTCCGTCCGCCGATCTTTCCACCCACGCAACGGCAACCTAAACCGGAGTGAATGGAGAACGCAAAGTCAAGTACGGTCGATCCTTTCGGCAATTTATGCAAATCACCATTAGGAGTAAATACGAAGACCTCTTCATCATAAAGATTCATGCGGAATTCGCTGATAGCCTCTTTCGTGTCAACTTGCTCAGATTCAAGCATTTCGCGGACACCTTTCAAGAACTCATCCATTCCGGTCTCTGCCTTGCCACCCTTGTATTTCCAATGAGCTGCAACGCCCTTCTCGGCCACTTCATCCATGCGTTCCGTACGAATCTGCACCTCCACCCACTTGTTTTCAGGGCCCAATACAGTCGTATGAAGCGACTCATAGCCGTTCGACTTCGGAATGGACAACCAGTCGCGCAACCGCTTCGGATTGGGTTGATACATATCCGTCACCACCGAGTAAACCTGCCAGCATTCCGCCTTTTCCTTTTCCGGAGCGGAATCCAGAATAATACGGATTGCAAACAAATCGTAAATGCCATCTACCCCACACTGCTGCTTCTGCATTTTGTTGTAAATGGAATGGATTGACTTCGTACGACCTTTGATATGGAAATGCAGCCCCATCTGCAGAAGTTTCTCTTCCACTGGCTTGATAAAAGCGGCCACATACGCATCGCGCTGCTGCTTCTTCTCATTCAACGCACGGGCAATTTCCTTATAAATAGTATAATTGGAGAACTTCAGCGAAAGATCTTCCAATTCCGTCTTGAGGGTATACAAACCCAAGCGATGCGCCAAAGGCGCATACAAGAAGGAGGTCTCTTCGGCTATCTTTTTCTTGTCGACTGCTTCCGCGTCGGCATTGAGTTGTCGCATAAGCGCCACACGTTCCGCTATGATAATGAGCACAACGCGCACGTCCTCCGCCAGTGCCAGAAGCAACTTGCGGAAATTCTCCGTCTCAAGCGACATGTTTTTTCTGTAGATCTCATCCACGCGATGCAAACCGGAAATGATGGTCTGCACCTGCTTGTCGAAAAGTTCCTGGACACGCGCATCCTTAGAACTTTTCAGCACAATTGCCGCCACTGCCGATTGCGAGAGGCCCACTTCATGAACCACTATGTCTGCGGTAAGCTCACGGAGCGCCAGTTCAGAAGCCGGCAATTTGCCCGCTTCTTCCTGCAGAAGCGCTTCCTGCTCTGCCGTAAATTCTACTGGTAAAGTAATCATAGGTCAAAAGGTTTTATCTTTAAAACAGACTATTTTTTCGAAATCATTTGCAAAGATACTCTTTTTTTTCGAGATTTGCAAAAAATGTCCCACATTCATGCTATTTTTGCGTCAAACATCAGTAAGAACAAAGTAAGACGTAAGTAAGACTTGCGTAAGACTTTTCGAGCAGACGTACAGTAGACTTGGAGTGGACTCAGAGTGGACGTGCAGTGGACTATCATGCGACTTTTTTCCCTCCGAAATTCACAAATACTATTCTTTTGAATAGCTCCTCCGCCGCTTTCCTGCCCTTTCCGCAAAAAAAATTAAAAATTTTTGCTTTATGCTCACATAAATATTTGCATATTCCAAAAAATCTTCGTAACTTTGCACACGATTAAGTGTGTATCATACCGCACAGCGTCAAAAACCGCGCCAATTGCACTTCCGGCACGGCTCCTATTGAAATATTAACATAAAAAAAATACCAAACAGATGAAAACAGTAATTCGTGTTTTATTGGGTATCGCTATCGCATTCCTTTGCTTTATCTGCGTAAAGAGCGTTACCACTCCTATCGGTTTCGAAAACAAGCGTGCTGAGCGCGAGACCGCAGTTGTTAAGAACCTCGTAGCTCTCCGCACCGCTGAGAACGAGTTCCGTATGCAGAACGGCCGCTTCACCGCTAATCTCGACTCTCTTATCCTTTTCGTTAAGACCGGTTCTAAGAAAGAAGTTGTAAAGGAAGGCGCACTTACCGACAAGCAGCTCGAAGATGGTCTTACCGAGCTCAAGGCTGTTAAGATGATCCAGAAGGCTCAGAAGACCGGCAACTGGAAGGAAGTTAAGGAAGCTGGCCTCGAAGGCTTCAAGCGTGATACCATCTCTGCTCCGCTTCTCGAGTCTCTCTACAAGGGCGAGTATGATGAGAACACGATTGAAAACATCATCTACATTCCTTACACCGACGGTATCCGTTACGAGGTTCTCGTTAACGACGACTACACCACCAGCCAGGGTATCCGCGTTCCCCTCGTAGAGGTTCGCGCACACTACAACACCTGGATGGGCGATCAGGATGCTCAGGAGCTCGTTAACCTCATCGACAAAGAGGAGCAGCTCTTCCACTATCCCGGTCTCCGCTTCGGTTCTATTGACGAGCCTAACAACAACGCCGGCAACTGGGAGTAATGACTCTGCCTGTAAACAACGGCAATATTCAGGAATCCACCTGCAATGCGGGTGGATTTCCTTTGTTATGGAGTGCTTTCTCGCTTGTTCCCGAGGCGTTGATTGAAGACGAGAATCCCGACCTTTGGCTCAATTTCCTCCGTGAGCGCGTTCCTCACGATCAGGTTATCTCGAGCGTTACATTCGAAGACGAAGGCGTTGTGTGTCTCTTTGAAGCTAAAGGAGCAGAAGAGCATGTTATACCTTACTTGTTAACGCGCGCAGGCGCGATAGATGCTCCGGACAAGCTGCTGGCTATCCGCGAAGGCGAACGCTTGGCCATTGCATGCTACAAGGCAGGCAAGCTCCAGCTGAGCAATATCTACGAGGCTACAACCAAAGAACAAGCGCTCTATTGGATTCTTAAAGCGCACGAAGAACTCGGCTTCAGCAAGCAGACTCCTGTCCACATCCGCTGTGGCGAGGGTACCCGCAAACTGCTCTCATCGCATCTGGAAATACAGGAGCTACCCTAATCGATATCTTTTCATAAACGAACCAACTCTATGCGCATCATCAGTGGCACATTCAAGGGCCGTCGGCTTACTCCGCCGAAGAACATCACGGCTCGCCCTACTACCGACTTCGCAAAAGAAAGCCTTTTCAATCTTCTCCAGAATCGAATGGATTTTGAAGGAGTGGACATGCTCGACCTCTTCGCAGGAACGGGCGGAATAGGCATTGAATTCGTTTCCCGTGGCGCACGTGAAGTAACGTCCGTTGAAATGGCGCACACCCAGCAGAACTTCATTATCCAAACGTGCAAACTGCTCGGTATCAACAACTTGCAAGTGATTCGCGGAGATGTATTCAAGTTCATCCCCACTTGCCGAACGAAGTTCGACTTT
The DNA here is from genome assembly GCA_018064985.1 of Candidatus Colicola faecequi. Taxonomy (GTDB): domain Bacteria; phylum Bacteroidota; class Bacteroidia; order Bacteroidales; family Paludibacteraceae; genus Colicola; species Colicola faecequi. The sequence continues at coordinate 9,723 of JAGHUE010000102.1, forward strand.
ATTTATGCCGACCCACCCTACGCGCTTGACAAACTCACCTCCATTCCCGATCTTGTCTTCGAGCATGGACTTCTCAAGGAAGGCGGACTCTTCGTTCTGGAGCATTCCAAAGCCGATGACTTTTCCGCCCATCCGCATTTTGCGGAGCACAGGAAATACGGCAATGTCAATTTCACTTTTTTCCAATAATGCCGTAAAAAGAAGCCAGGGAATTATCCTATGGCAAAACAAACATCAGACGGATTCTAAAATGGAATCCGTCTTTTTTTACACACAATCAGCCAATTAATACACATCTTCTTTTACAAAAAGAAGTAATTTTGCAAGCGTGTAATAATGCACATGGAAATCCGCACTCGAAATCCAAAGAAAAACTCAATATTATGAAAACAAAATCACTTCTTCTCGGTTTTGCCCTGCTTCTCGGCACGATAGCCAATGCAGCAGTCAACATTACCAAACAAGCCGGTTGGCTCGAAACTGCCTACGCAGAATGGGCTCCCCTTTCCGGCTACACCGATTACAACGTGTACGTTAAGCCTACAGGCGGCAATTACACAAAGATCGACAAAGAACTCGTCCGCAACTACGGAAGTTACCTTCGCGCAGACGCACTCGGCCTTGCTGCCGGACAGTATCAGCTGAAAATCGTACCGGTCAACGGCACAACGGAAGCAACTGCCGAAGCAAGCGAAACCGATGTGCTTACTGTTTCAGCTCACGATCGTGCAGGTTTTGCTCATCAGGGCAGAACGGAAGGCGTTGGTGCTTACAACAACGACGGAACACTCAAAGCTAACGCAAAAGTGATCTACGTTTATGCCAACAATGCCAGCACGGTAGAAGCTAGCATCTTATACGACAAAGCAGAGGCTACGTTTGCCGGAATCCAGACCATTCTTTCAAAACTCGAGAAAGGAACGGAAACTGCTCCTATTTGTATCCGTATCATCGGTTGCCTCAAAAAGAACGACATCGACTATTTTGCTTCGTCTGCAGAAGGCATTCAGATCAAAGGAAAGAACAACACCATTCCGATGAATATCACCATCGAAGGTGTAGGTGAAGACGCAACCGTACATGGTTTCGGTTTCCTCGTTCGCAACGTATACTCGGCTGAATTCCGTAATTTCGGTGTAATGATCTGCATGGACGACTGCATTTCGCTTGATACCAACAATAAGAACATCTGGATTCACAACATGGACTTCTTTTACGGAGGTACCGGTAGCGACAGCGATCAGGCCAAAGGTGACGGTACGGTCGACGTAAAGGGCAAGTCCACGAATATCACCATCAGCTACAACCACTTCTGGGACTCCGGCAAATCGAGCCTTGGTGGCATGAAATCGGAAACTACCGACTGCATGCTCACTTACCATCACAACTGGTTCGACCACTCCGACAGCCGTCACCCGCGTATCCGTACGATGTCGTTCCACATCTACAACAACTATTTCGACGGCAATTCCAAATATGGTGTAGGTATGACGATGGGCGGCTCTGCATTCGTTGAGAACAACTATTTCCGCAGCTGCAAATATCCGATGCTTATCTCCAAGCAGGGAACTGACGCTACGGGCGACGGCACTTTCTCCGGCGAAGCAGGTGGTGTGATCAAAGCATTCGGCAACACCATTATTAATGCCCGCAGATACGTTTCAATCAACAGCCAGAGCAGTGCAAACACCATTACTGCTGGCGATGGGGATGCATACGAAGCAGCAACCCGCAATGAAGTTGTCCCCTCCAATGTAACCTGCAAGAGCGGAAGCACCGGATACAACAACTTCGACACTAACGGCACTTTGGCTTACACATATACTCCCGATCCTGCTGATTCGGTAAAGAGTATCGTTACGGGCAACTTTGGTGCAGGTCGTGTCAACCACGGTGACTTCCATTGGCAGTTCAACAACATGACGGAAGACCAGAACTACGATGTAATTTCCAGCCTCAAGAACGAACTGCTCGCTTATACCAGTTCGCTTGTCGGATTTTGCAATCCTACCCTTCCGGCATCTGTAAACAACGGTGGCTATACTGGCGGACGCTCGGGTGGCGACAGCCAGAAGAACGAAGATTTCCTCGTAAACTGGGGCTCAACTACTCCCGGAACGGAAGTTCCAGATATCGACATGGTTCCTTTCCTCGGTACAAACGAAGACTTCTATTGGTTCAACGAAGAGAACAATGCACAGACTCTCGGTCTTATTTCCGATGGAACGATTGTCGTAGATACCGCGTATTGCAAATATAGCGCAACTCTTAATGGCAGCAATTCTACCCTGACGGATCCTCACACGGGCAGTATCCAGGTATTCAAAGAGAACGGTCGAGTAGATTTCCATTATCCGGCAGGCATCTGCAGCATCAGCTTGAACATGTTCCGAACCGGCAGTTTCAAAGCTGAGATTCTGACTTCCGACGACGGTCAGCAGTTCACTAAGATCGCTGATATCACAGGCAATAAAGGCGAATTGATAAAGACTGCCATCTTCACACCAGTACAATACGTCCGCATTTTGAATACCGCAACCGGCAGCACGCACATTCACGGCATCAAGTTGTTTACGCCCGACAACGGAGAGACTCCCGGTCCTGAGACTGCTATCGAGCACAACGACATTCAGCCCAAGGCAGAGAAACTGCTTATCAACGGACAGATTGTCATCCGTAAAGACGGTAAATTGTACAGCATCACGGGTATGCTTCTTCACGAATAATCACACAAAAATCTCCCCTCTGAAATCGCTTCAGAGGGGAGATTTTTTTGCATGTGACAGGAGCGAGTAACAACTACTACGGGACAGTCGATTTTCCTGCCTGCAAAAATATGAACTATGCAGAATTAACGACGGAACATCTTGCCGCCACCACGCTGCATGGACTGCACTTTGTGCATCATCTTGCTCGTCTGGTCAAACTGCTTGAGGAAACGGTTGACTTCCACGATGCTGACACCGGCACCTTTGGCAATACGATTCTT
>JAGHUE010000123.1 GCA_018064985.1 Candidatus Colicola faecequi
GCCATATTGTGTAGTTTATATTGCTGTTTATTTCAGCTCTACGCTGATTTTGATGTTGTACATGCGTCCTGTCAGGTAGTTGGGCGAACGGTGAATCTGGTTGTAGTAGTCCTGCAGCCAGAAGTAGGAATTCACGTTCTTGAAGCCTACGATGTTGAACACCTCCGCCTGGATATACCATGCCGGCACATGCGGATTCTTCATCCATTTGGTCCGTCCGTAGCGGAAGGCGTACGTGGCGCCGATGTCCAATCGTTTGTAGTCGGTCATTCTGCCTTGCTTCTCGAAATGTTTCGGGATGGAGTAGGGCAGACCGTCGAAATAAACGAACTTCAGGTGGAAACGTAATTGCGGTATCCTCGGGAAATAGTCTTGGAAAAGCATCGACAACGCGTAGCGTTGTTCATTCGGACCGAGCAGCCATCCGTACTCCGGATGTTCCGTCATCTTCATTCTCGAGCGCATCAGTCCGAAGCTGATCCACGAGTCCGCGCCCGGCACCAGTTCGCCGAAGAGTTTCATGTCCAGACCGGTCGAATAGCCCATTGCGTCGTTCTGTCCCGAATAGCGGATTCTAACGTTATCCACCGTGTAGCTCTCCATTCGGTCTATGTATTTGAAGTAACCTTCTGCTGTCAGTTTGAACGGTCGGCCCCAGGCTCGGAAATAGTAGTCCGCACCCAATACCACCTGGGCGCTCCGTTGCGCTTTCAGTTCGCGGTTGAGCGTGAAACGCGTTATCCCGTCTGCATCCGTCAGCGTGTCTTTGAGCTCCTTGTAGAAAGGCGATTGGTAATAGAGTCCCGTGGCCAATCGGAGGGTGAGATCGCGCTTCCAACCCGGCAGATATACTACGCTCGCTCTCGGTGATACGAGCACCTCTCTGTTGACGCTCCACCAGCTCACGTGCGCACCTGCTGTCAGCAGTACATCGCCCGCGTCCGTGTTCCATCTGTAGGTGTCCTGGAGGTACCCCTGCATGCGGACGCTCTTGAGCTCCGATTCGCCGCTCATGGCGTAGTAGAGTTCCAGGTTGTCTTCTTTCGAGGGGAGCGAATAGCCGGCCGAATCGCGCCATTCCCATTCGCGCACCCGGTCGCTGATGAGTTCCGCGCGGCCGCTTATGCCCCATTTCATCAGGTTCTTCCCGCTCTTCCAACTGCCGTCGTGTGCCAGGGTCATCACGCCCATCTCCAGTCGGCTTCTCGCGTGCTGGTGGTAGTTGCCTTTGCCCAGCACCTTGTCGTCCACCTCGCCCTGCAGCTCCTCATCTTTGTTTACACCCTCGTTTTCCGTCGTCGTTCCGCCCGCTGTGGTGCTCATCGGGTTTTCAGTCAGGCGGTAGAGGCCCGAGATATCGTAGTTCTCCTGCTCGTTGGAGTAGAACCCCGAGGCGGTGAACCCAATCTCGACACCCTGTCCCACGTTGCCTTTCGCACCGAATGCAGCGAAGGCTGTGCGGAAAATATCTTTCTCCTGACCTTCATAATAAATGGTCAGTTTTTTCGAATCCATAAAAGTGCCGTAGGCTTGCGAGAGCGAGTCGGGAAAGAAGTGGTAGGTGTTCTGACTCACGTTGCCCATCAGTGACAGTTCCCATTGCCCCTTCTTGAGCCCGCTTGCCGACAGTCTTGGCTCTTGGTTCTTCGTCCGTTGTCCTTCGTCCTTTGTCCCTGTTTTCCACGTCATAAACGTTTGGTAATCAAGGAAGTTTGGCTGGTAACTGCCGGCTGTCGGGAGGGCCCCGAGCATATATTTCGATGTTTTGTAGCGTATCGCATGCATCTCCGAGTGGCGTTCGTTGCCGAATCCTACGTACGCATTCGCACCCAGCAGCGAAGCGGATAGCATGGCTTCCGTTGCCCGTGGCCGCTTATACGTGATGTCCAGCACGCTCGACATTTTGTCCCCGTATTGTGCATCAAAGCCGCCGGCCGACAACTCCACAGTCTCCGTCATCTCGGGATTCACGAAGCTCAAACCCTCCTGCTGCCCGGCTCTGAGAAGCAGCGGTCTGTGCGCCTCTATGCCGTTTACGTACACCGAGTTCTCGTCGAAACTGCCGCCTCTTACGTTGTACTGGCTCGAGAGTTCGTTGTTCTGCCTTACGCCCGCAAACGTGATCATCAGGCTCTCAATGCCGCCGCCTGTCGCGTCGGGCATTACGCGTGTCGTCTTGGCGTCCACCTGATCCATCGTGCCGGTCTGCTTCCGTATGCCACGCACCTCGATCTCATCGAGCGCTTCCGCATCGGTCGGCAGCATCACGTTGATATTCAGCACATCTCTGTCCGTCCACACACGCTGCTCCGTCTGCACGTAACCCAGCATCGAGAACACCACCGTCACCGTGTCGCCCATCCTGAACTGCAGGTCGTAATAGCCGTTCCGGTTGGTCGTCGTTCCTATCGTCGAGTCTTTCAGATATACGTTCGCAAACTCGATGCCCGTGTTCTCCGAATCTACCACGTACCCGTAAAGGCGCACATTGCGGGCGCCCATACCCGCGATGGATAAGAGCGTCAGAATGAGTAATATAACGGTTTTTCGTGCGGTCATTACATAGTAATGCAAAATACTTCAGACTACAAAGTTACGCTTTTTTTTGCATATATCCAAAAAAAATGCTACTTTTGCAGAGTTTTTCAAGAAATAATTCCATTACACATTTCTCACGTTATGATTTATTACGAAACCAAACTCTCTTATACCAATATGGAGGGCAAGAAAACCAAGGAGGTTCACCTTGTTCAGGCTATGAACTATGCCGATGCCGAATCGCGCATGATTGAAGAAATCAGCCACCGCAGTTTCGACGGAATGCCCGAAGTTGAAATCCGTAAGGTCAAGTATATCGATATCTTTACCACTACCGATGCGGATGCCGACAAGTACTATAAGGCCAAGGTTATCTATACCACCTTCGATACCAATGGCGACCAGATGAAGGAGAAGAAAGTGGCCAGCCTCTTCCTCGTGCAGGCTGCTTCTCTGCGTGCTGCTCTCCAGAGCCTCGAGAAGAACCTCCAGGGTACCGCTTCCGATTACACCATCCACACCATCTCGGAAACCCTCATTCTCGATTATCACAACTTCTCCACCGCCGACGTCAATCCCGCTGCCGTACAGTAACATCTTGGTTCGTGGCTCATTATGCAAGCTCTGCTTGCGGTCTGGGTTCTTGATTCTTTGTTCTTTAGCAAGCTCTACTTGCGGTCTATGTTCTTGATTCTTTGTTCTTTAGCAAGCTCTGCTTGCGGTCTTTATTCTATTTAAAATGATAAAGCAACATATTTCCGAGATTCGTAGTACTCTTCCCGAGGGTGTCACCCTTGTCTGCGTCACCAAGTTCCATCCCGTGGAACGTCTTCGTGAGGCATACGAGGCAGGCGAACGCGACTTCGGTGAGAGTCGGATGCAGGAATTGGTCAGCAAATACAACGAGCTCCCCAAAGATATCCGTTGGCATTTCATCGGCCATCTGCAAACCAACAAGATCCGTCAGATCATCCCCTTCGTTCACCTCATCCAGGGCGTCGATTCCCTCCATCTTCTCGAAGCCATCTCCGATGAAGCGCAACGTGCCGGCCGTGTGGTCAATGTCCTTCTCGAGTTCCATGTCGCTCAGGAGCTGTCCAAGACCGGTTTCTCTGTTGAAGATGCGGAAGCCCTCCAGGCTATCGTCGACCTCAATCATGCGCCCGCTTTCCTCCGCGAATATCCGGGTGTCAACATCGTGGGTGTCATGGGTATGGCCTCCAATACCGACGATCAGGAGCGTATCCGCCGCGATTTCTCCCAACTGGCATCCATCTTCATGAACCTCTTCTCCCGTGGCGGTGTCCTTTCCATGGGCATGTCCGACGATTTCCCGCTTGCCATTGCTGCCGGCTCCAACATGATTCGCATCGGCTCCCTCATCTTCGGCGAGCGAAACTGAACTCTCTTTCTATGTTCTTTCTCCTTCGTCCAATCTCTCCCCCAAGGGGAGTTGGAGGGGGCTTCTACTCTTAAAGCCATCCCGTGTAGGATGGCTTTTTCTATGTGTGCTCTGAGTGGAGCTTCAGTGGACTTCGAGTGGACTTTTTGCGGGACGTAAGTAAGACTTTGACACTATGATACAATGCTGATGGCGCATGCTTTTTTACGTTTCTGACCTCTTTTCTTGTCCACCCCGAATTTTTTTCGTACCTTTGCACTTTCTTTTGATTTTTGTACAATCTTATTATGCGTAAACGTAGAGGACATGTTGCGCTTAGCCCGATGGTGCTTCTCATCGTGGCTTTCGTGCTGATAGGTATTTTGGCAGGCGACTTTTATAAAGTTCCCATGCTCATTGTGTTCATCCTTACCGTGGCTTATGCCTTGCTGCTCACTCGGGTGAACCGTCATACCAAGAAACGCCTTCCATTGGTCGATAGGTTGGCAATCTTTTCCCGTGGAGCGGGGGAGAAGAATCTCCTTCACATGATATGGATCTTCACTCTCGCGGGTGCCTTTGCCGAGTCTGCCCGTCAGATGGGAGCCGTTGAAGCCATGGTCAATCTTACGCTGTCCTTCATGCCTCCATCCCTCATTCTTGTGGGCCTTTTCCTCGCAGCTCTCCTCGTTTCCATCAGCATCGGCACCTCTGTCGGCACTATCGTTGCCATCACCCCCTTTGCTGCCGACCTCGCCTCTGCTTCGGGTATTACCGTTGCTCTTGCGGTCGCTGCCGTAGTGGGTGGTGCGCTTTTCGGCGACAACCTCTCCTTCATCTCCGATACCACTGTAGCTGCTACCCAAACCCAACACATACCCATGCGCGATAAGTTCCTTGCCAACTTCCGAATCGCGCTTCCGGCTGCGCTCATTTCTGCCGCAATCTACGTGGTTTTAGGCCTTAGTATGACAGTTTCCGGCACAACAGTTGGTTCGGTGGAATGGCTCCGTATTCTGCCGTATTTCTTTGTACTTATTGCTGCCGTTTGCGGTATGAATGTGCTGGCAGTTCTCTTCCTCGCTAACGTCCTTACGGGCGTCATAGGTGTCTTCTCGGGGGCGTTCTCATGGCTCGGTTGGACCACCTCCATGACCACCGGCATCGCCTCCATGGGCGAACTTATCCTCATCTCCATGATTGCAGGTGGCTTGCTTGAACTCATCCGCTACAATGGTGGGATCACTTATCTCATCTATATCCTCCGTCGCCATGTTTCCGGACCAAAAGGCGCGGCTTTGTCCATAGCTGGACTCGTTTCCATCATCGATATCTGTACAGCCAACAACACCATTGCAATCCTCTCTGTCGGCCATATCGCGCGCGATATCGCGGATATGTATGGTGTCTCCCGCCGCCGTTCGGCCTCCATCCTCGACACCTTCTC
>JAGHUE010000072.1 GCA_018064985.1 Candidatus Colicola faecequi
CTTTGAACTCGGAATAGGGGCTGTATGAATGGAAGATATTCTGCTTTGCAGCCTCAACGAGGGAACGATATTCTTCAGGAAGTTCGTTCTCCTGATAAGACTTGACGCGCGTCTGGATGGTAAATTCGTTCATCTTTTTCTACTTGTTTTTCATGAGGCCTTTCGAGAGAAAGGCGCATATGGAGTTGAAATTTAAAATAGAGAACGCAAAGATAGTATTTTTTTTCGGAATTTCCTAATAAATGCGTACGTGCGCGCGATTTTTTCGACATTTTTCGCAGTTTTACGGAAGAACGCTTGCATTTTCGGAAAAAAAATGCTAATTTTGCAGTTGCGGGTGTGTGTCCGCATTTTTCTGCCTTCCCTTCAAAGAAGGAGAAGGCATCCAAAGAACAAGCAGTAAAACAAGACAACTCATATCATGAAACTACGTACATTGATTCTGGCCTTAACGGCTGCAGTAGCGATGAACAGCATGGCATTCGACAAGGCGGCTCTTGCCGACTCGCTCAATGCTATCGCCCATCAGGATGCTTACCAAGTGGGGAACGTAAAAGTAACGCAGATCAAAGAAAGCAACGGACGATTCGAGATCCGGACGAACTCGACGCTCGGTTACCTGAGCATTACGCCCGAACTGCTCGACTCGCTGAAAGCCATGTCGAGCCGCGTACTGACCGGCAAAAACGGGGCGAGAGTGGTTATTTACTCGGATGACGACGAGTTGAGTACGCTGATTACCAATAAACATAAAGCCCGGACGGGAAAGAATGCTCATCACGTGCTGCCGGCTATCGAGAGGCCGCTCATCAAGAATGCCTCGAGAGCTTACGAAGCGCCTAAAGGATTGGACAACAGACACATAGCACTTTACGGCAGTCATGGCATTTATTATCACCAGGGCATGGACCGCTGGTTGTGGCAACGCGCGAAGATGTTCACCACCGTGGAGGACCTTTACACGACGGGCTACGTAATGCCGTTCCTTGTACCGATGCTGGAGAATGCGGGCGCTGTGGTTATCCAACCGAGAGAGCGCGACAGACAGCTTCACGAGGTGATTGTGGATGACAACGCGGCTCAAGGCAGCTGGAAAAGAGAAACGGAAGGCGGTTGGGGCGAGATTCCCGACGGCGTATTGTATGAAGGCGAGAATCCGTTCACTTTCGGGGGCTACTCGATTGCGGAGGACCACAGCACACTTCAGTACAAGCCAGCCATTCCGGAAGAAGGCGACTATGCCGTTTATATCTCATATAAAACGCTGAAAAACAGCACGAACAAGGCTTCGTACAAGGTGGTTCACGAGGGCATAACAACCGAGTTCAGCGTAAACCAGCAGATGGGCGGCGGCACCTGGGTGTATGTGGGCACGTTCCATTTCGGCAAGAATGCAAACAAGAACTACGTGAGCGTAAGCGGCAAGAGCGATAACGGCAAGGTAGTGACGAGCGATGCTATCCGCTTCGGCGGCGGCTACGGCAGTATTGCACGTTATCCGCAGGAAGATATCCTGCCGAATGTGCCTTCCGCACAGGAAAACGGCAGCCAGAGCCGGAAGAAAGCCAAACAACCGGAAGTAAAGCCCCTCCCCGCTCGCGAACAGGCAAAGGACATCGCTTCTACGAGCGGTTTCCCGCGTTGGCTGGAAGGTGCACGCTATTGGGAGCAATATTCGGGAATTCCCGATTCGGTATATAATTATACCGGCAGCAAGAACGACTATACGGACGACTACGCTTCACGCGGCCGCTGGGTGAACTGGCTGGCAGGCGGAAGTGCCGCATATCCTGAAGGTCCGGGCCTCAATATCCCGATCGAGATGGCGATGGCATTCCACACGGACGCAGGCACCACTCCGGACAACGGAATCATCGGCACACTGGTGATTTATACGAGTTGGGATGACGAAAAGAAGAAAGAATTCCCGACGGGCGTAAGTCGCGTACTTTCACGCGATTTTGCAGAATACATCCAGGATCAGATGGTCAGCGACATCCGCGCAACCTTTGCTCCGGAATGGACCAGACGCAGGATTCACAACTCGTCGTATGCCGAATCGCGCAACCCGAAAGTGCCGACCGTATTGCTGGAGTTCCTTTCTCACCAGAACTTCGCGGACATGAAATACGGTCTTGATCCGAGTTTCCGCTTCGTGGCTTCGCGTGCTATTTACAAGGCTATGCTGCGCTTCAACCACGAGCAGTACGGAACACCGTATGTGGTTCAGCCGCTGCCGGTACAGGATTTCAGCATCCGTTTTGCCGAAGGCAACAAGGTGACGCTCAAATGGGCAGCCCGCGAGGACAAACTCGAAGAGACGGCCACTCCGACCTACTACGTGGTTTACAAACGTGAAGCAGGCAAGGACTGGGACAACGGCACAAAAGTGAAGGGCGAAGAATATACGCTGGCACTTGAAGCAGGCAAGCAATTCGACTTCAAAGTATGCGCAGGCAACGAGGGCGGTATTTCCATGCCGTCGGAAGTGCTGACCGCATGCAAGGCAGAGAACGAAAAAGGCAAGGTGCTGATAGTAAACGATTTCACGAGAGTTTGCGCACCAGATCATTTCGAGAGCAAAGACTCTACGTATGCCGGTTTCTATCCCGGTCATTACGGAATAGGTTACGGCCAGGAAGTGATTTACATCGGCGAACAGTTCGAATTCGAGCGCGCATTGCCGTGGGTAACCGACGACAACTGCGGCTTCGGCGCAAGCTACACGAACAAAGCGCATATGTCGCCTCTCGGCAACTCGTTCAGCAACCCGACGATGCACGGTAAAGTGCTGGCAAAGATGGGTTATTCGTTTGTTTCCACCAGCGCTTCGGCCATTACGGAGATCGAAGACGGCTACAGCTTCGTGGACATTATTGCCGGCAAGCAGAAACGGACGGAAATAGGAACAGAAATGAAGCAGGTGAAATATGAGATTTTCGCAGAGAACCTGCGTCAGGCGCTTACCGCATACAAGGGCAATCTGCTGCTGAGCGGCGCATATATTGCTACGGACATGGCTTCAAAAGAAGACAAGGCATTTACGAGCAAAGTGCTTCACTACAGCATGGGATCTGATCACGCATCTGCCGAGGGCGGCATCCGAGTCATGAAGACACTTCCGCAGATGGAAGCTCAGCTCGAGACGGAATTGAGCGAGACAATTATGGTTTGCGAATCGCCCGACGGACTTGTTCCGCAGGAAGGCGCAATCGTGATGGGCCGGTATACGGACTCGCGCATCTGCGCAGCCGTTTCGTATGAGGGCAAAGACTGCAGACAGCTCATCTACGGCTTCCCGCTGGAGAGCCTTAAGGAATTCGAACCGCTGTACAGAGCATCGGTAGAATGGCTCGTTCCATAAGGAAAAACAAAACAGAAATTTCGAAAAAAGAAAATATGGGAAAAAAGAAAAATTTACCGCTGTACGAAGGGGTAGAAATAACCGGTGTAGCCGCAGAAGGCAAGGCGCTTACGCGAATTGACGACTGCGTGGTTTTCGTGCCGTATTGCGTGCCGGGAGATATTGTGGACCTTCAGATTACGAAGAAGAAACACTCTTTTATGGAGGCTCGCGTGGAGCGCTATGTCCGGATGTCGGACAAGCGATGCGAACCCGTCTGCCCTCATTACGGCGAATGCGGAGGCTGCAAATGGCAGATTCTGCCTTATGAAGAGCAGCTGAAGTACAAACAGCAGCAGATTGTGGACAACCTGACCCGCATCGGGAAGATAGAACTGCCGGAGATTTCGCCCATCATGGGTTCTAAGAAAATCTACGAGTACAGGAACAAACTCGAGTTCAGCTGCTCCGACAAGAAATGGGTGTCGTGGGACATGATTCACGCAGCAGGCGGAATAGACAACGTAGACAAGTCGTACGGCGTAGGATTTCACATCCCGGGCGCATTCGACAAAGTGCTGGATATTTCGGAATGCCACCTGATGCCGGAGATCAACGACCGCATCAGAAACTTCATCCGCACCTACGCAAGAGAGCACGGACTGACGTTCTACGACGAGAGAAGCCACAGCGGCTTTTTGCGCTCAATAATCCTCCGCAGCAACTGCAAGGAGGAGATCATGCTCACGCTGGCTTTCGCCGAGAACCGTCCGGCAGACAGAGACGCGCTTCTGGAGGCTGTGCATCAGGAGTTTCCTGAAATTACGGCCCTTATCTGGGTGCTCAACGAGAAGTTCAACGACACAATAGGCGACCTGGAAATCCACACGTATTTCGGATTGGATCACATCATAGAAGAGATGGAAGACCTGCGCTTCAAAGTTGGTCCGAAATCGTTCTACCAAACGAATACGGAACAGGCGTACGAGCTGTATAAAGTAGCGCGCGAGTTTGCTGATCTGAAGGGCGACGAGCTTGTTTTCGACCTCTATACAGGAACAGGTACGATTGCACAATTCGTAGCAAAGAAAGCCAAGCAAGTAATTGGTATAGAGTATGTTCCGGAAGCAATTGAAGACGCAAAACTGAATGCCGAATTCAACGGAATAAAGAATACGCTGTTCTTTGCTGGCGACATGAAGAAGGTGCTGGACAAAGCATTTATCGAGCAATACGGACGTCCGGACGTGATTATTACCGATCCTCCACGTGCAGGTATGGACGAGGATGTTGTGAACACTATTCTGTTCGCAGCCCCGAAGCGCATTGTGTATGTAAGTTGCAATCCGGCAACACAAGCACGCGATCTGGCGCTGCTGGATGTGGATTACAAAGTAATAAAGGTGCAGCCGGTAGACATGTTCCCGCACACACAACATGTAGAGAACGTAGTATTGCTGGAAAGACGCTAATATGCACATGCTCCTATTTGCCATATTATCCATCCTGAACCTGGGGCCTCTTCATGAGGCAGGGTACAAGGGAGCCGGTAAGACGATAGCCGTAATAGACGGCGGGTTTTACCGTGTGGACAGTCTGCCCGACATTTTCCCTCCGGAAAGGATTGTCGGATACAAAGATTTCCTGAACGACAGCAGCACGTTTCTCGTGTCACCAACGGAAGGACACGGGGCAATGGTGCTGTCGACCATGCTGACGGAATATGACAAAGAGGGAGCGCCTTTCGGCACAGCTCCTGAAGCGTCGTACTACCTGATCCGGACGGAAGATTCGCAGAAAGAGTATCCGGAAGAGATGGACTATCTGGCAGAAGGCATCCGCTATGCGGACAGCATAGGAGCAGATATTATCACCATTTCGTTGGGATACCGGCTCTTCGACGGAGGATTCGGGGATTTGACGTATGAGGACCTGAACGGCAAATCGAAAGTGAGCCAAGCTGCCACTATGGCAGCAAGACACGGCAAGCTCGTTTGCGTAGCGGCAGGAAATGACGGCAACAACGACTGGCATTTCATCTCTGTACCAAGCGATGCGGACAGTATTCTGACTGTGGGTGCAGTATCGGCAGATTCGATAGCCGGCGGATTTTCATCATACGGTCCGGCAGCTGACGGAAGGAAGAAACCGGAAGTAAGCGCCTGGGGTGTAGCTTGCCCCGTGTACAACAGTTACGCGGAAGATTTCACCATCAGCAACGGTACTTCATTTGCCACGCCACGCATAGCCGGAATGGCAGCCTGCATCTGGCAAGCACTCCCTCAACTGACGGCTATGCAGTTGAGGCAACTCATCATAGAATCCGCATCGGATTATCCCAACTGGCACGAACAAGCGGGCTATGGAATACCGAACGCAGGGATGATTGTTTCCCGCGCAAACGGTCTGACAGAGACAGGAACAAGTGAGGAAGAAGAACCCGTATACTATAATCTGCAAGGCATACGGCTGGACTATATGCCCGAGCACGGTTTTTACATCGAGAAACGCGGGGCAACGGCAAAGAAGATCTTAAGGCCTTAAGGCGGGTTACAATAATTACAATTATTACAACAAAAAAAACGGACGCGGAAGCGAGCGTAAGGGACACAAAAAAGGGAAGCTTACTGCATCGCACCGCTACAACCTCCTACCCTTGCTTCGGTCAAGACC
>JAGHUE010000013.1 GCA_018064985.1 Candidatus Colicola faecequi
CGCAACTAATAAGGAGGAAAACATGTATTTACGGGTCTATTCTGAGGCCTTGTGGCCTTTGGCTGGGCGGGATAACTGCCAGGAATTGTAGAGGTTCTGCGAGAGGATATAGGCTGCAGGAGCCAAAGCGGAAACCGGATTGAGATAGGTATGCGCCATCCAGATAGCAAGTGTCGTATTTTTCTGGCCGAGCGCCTGACCGGCAGAAATGCGGGTTATCTGACGGGGATCGGGATCGTAGATGGCCGGATTGACAAGCACATCGTGGTAGTCTTCCCCATGCGCTTCACAGGGATAGCGCTCGCCCAGTTTCTTGCCCACATAGAATTGCAACATGCAAGTGAGAAGCGCCCCGGCAAAGAGTCCGATGAGCGGAAGAAGCGCTCCTCCATCGAGGTAATATGAATGCAGGTTGCGCGTCATCTGCGACATAAGGAGCACAAGCGTGAAAACCCACACATAGAAAGGCAGTTGCGCAGCAAAGCCGGACAGCACGAATTTCTTCGGGGTTGCGGGTCGGTTGTCAGCCGGCAGACGAAGCCATTGCCTGCGATAGATGGCGTTGCTGATGAGGCGAAGCGCCCAAGCCGCGAGGAAAGGACCGATGAGCAGCGGAGAAATATGCTGAAGAATCTGCAGGAAGCGGGTAAGGAACGGCAGTTGGATTTCCGGATTGACGAAGGGGAAAAAAGCCGGGACAATGATAGCCGTAACTACCGAAGAAAGGAGCGTGAAGGAAGTAATGCTCTGGATGGAACCGCCCAACTTACCTGCGATGATAGGTCCGGCAGTAGCAGCCGGCATCAATACACAAATCATCACGCCTTGCGCCAGAATAAGATCGAGCGGACGAAGCAGATAGAAGAGCGCCACGCACACCACAATCTGGAAAACAATCGCGAGCCAATGCCACTTATGAAGGCGAAGATCGAGCGGATTGATTTTGCAGAAAGTGAAGAAGAGCATGAAGAAGATCAGCAAAGGAAGCATCCACGAAGGAGCTAACCACGGCCATAGGCCGTTGACCTCCAAGCCACCGAAAAAGAAGCCCACCGCCATAGCGACGAAGAGCGCATTATCTTTGAAAAATTTCAGCATTTTGAAGAAAAAAATGACGAGTGCAATCAATGCTTTTGCGCACTCCAAATATACGTTGTGCGAGTCCACTCTACGTCCACTCTAAGTCCACTCTACGTCTACTCTGAGTCTACTCAAAAGAGCGTTCAAAGTAGACCGGAAAGAGTCGCATGAAAGTCGCATGGAAGTCCCATGGAAGTCGCATCGTGGAACAATGCAAAATAGCGTGGAACAATATCATAAAAGATACAGTACGAGGCGGACAACTCAACTTCTCAGAAGCGAAAGGTGAAAGATGTCAGAAGTGGGATGTAAGAGATTTCAGAAGCGGAAGGAAAGACCCATTGTAGCTACAAAATTCTTGCCTTGATAGTAGACGGGCGAGAATTTATTGAGGTAGTATGCAGCAAGTTCTTCGCCCTCCAGATTGAGGGAAGTACCGTCGGCATTCCAACCGCGGTCCTCACCATATGCGCGTTCTTTATCCACGGAATATGCGCGTGCGTTGTTATAAGTAAGTGCCACCTGCGCATAGCAGTTGTTGAAGATTTCGTATGTAGCGAGGAATCCGAACTTATCGTTCTGCCAGATGCGATCAGCGAACGGCTTGTAGGAAATGATCTGACCGATACCTTCGCGATTTCCGTACTCATCACGCTTGTTGGGATCGCCACCACGGATATAATCGTAAAGATTATATTTGGTATCGCAAGTGTAATTGATTTTGAGCGAGAGACCACGAACCGGACGATAAGCGATTTCCGCAAAAATAGACTGCGCATTGCCGCCCATGTAATGTCCCATGTTGTAGGAGTTGGAGGTATAGTCGAGAACAGCTATCGAATGGTTGTAAGTAGCTATATATGAGCGCATAAACTCTCCCTTGAGCGAGAGCCCACGAAGAGGCCAACCACTCCAGTTGAAGCCCACGAGATACGACATCGGGTTGTTCTGCGGATTGGATTTCTTGAGACGGTTGCCCTTGAACTCATCGATGTAGAGGGAGGTGTAGAGGTGGAGATGCTCGACGGGGCGAACGGAGATGGTAGCAAACACCTGCGAGTTCTGGTTTTCGCTGTTGACACCTTTGGTGAGCAGGTGGTCGAGCGACTTGTAGAATGCGATCGGGATAAGATAAGCTGCCTGAATGTTGTTCTCGGCATAAACAACCGAGTTGCCGAAGCTGAATTCGAGTTGCTTCAACGGACGGAAGGTGAACATGTTAGCAGCCATGAACTTGTTGTATGGACGATAGTTGATTTTCGTTTCGCCTTCGCCGTAAACCTCTGAGTAGTAGCGTGTTGAATCCAGCACATTTGACACCAGCCAAGCGTGGAAATAGTTGAACTCGAACCAACGGCAGGGACGCAAGTTGAGCGAAAACATCGGTACTGCGGGGTTGTGTGCAGAGAGGATATTGCTGCTATGATATGCATCACCCCATTGGATGCGCTCACGCTGGAGAGAGATAGAGCCGAACCACGAATAGAGCGATATACCACCTCGGCTGTCGGAGAAGTCACCACCATAGTTGGCTTCCTTGTACTGCAGACCGGGAAGGTTGTTAAGATACTGCCCCTTAGTGAGTTTCGCACCGTCAATCTGTGCATACGTATCCGGGAAATATTCCTCTTTCAGGTAGCCCGTTCCTTTCCAGGAATTGTCGCGAAGAGAGCCCCAGACGGATACGTGGTTGGCAATATCCATCTGCATTTCCGCACCATACCAGCGCTTGGTGATCATACCTTTCTTGGAGGCGTAGATATCCATACCAAGGATGGGCTTGATGGACATCTTAAACTTGCGGTTGGCCGTAGCATAGTGGAAAGCGGGTTCAACGAGCGAGAGGTTGAAGGTGTTGCGGTTGGTCCACTGGCAGACATTTTTGTGTCCCCAGAGCTTATAGTCGGGGATAGTATCCAGCTCGAGCGCAAAGTCCTGCATATAGAATGCAAGGTCTTCGTTCTGACGCTTGTTGAGCTGATCACTCTTCAGGGCAGCTTCACGAAGCCAGCCGGCAATCTGGTTGCGGGTATAGGGCTTGATAGCCGTGTTGACCGAGATGATTCCGTCGGTAGTGAGCTCATCGATGAAATCATAGATTTCAGTATATTCGAGCGGCTCGGGAATATTCTGCGAAAAAGCGGATACGCTACAGAGGAGCGCAACCATCAAACTGAAAAGGAAATGTCTGTTCATAACGAATCAATGGCTTCGGGCGTGCTTGAAGACGATGGTGTAAAAAATACGCCAGAAATATATAAAATCGGTAATTAGTGTACCCTTTTGTTCACACATGGTGAGGTAACGCATCTCTGAGGCTTCAATTTCCTCAAGCGTCTTGGGCATATCGGCATAGAAAGGAGGCAGAAGGCCCGGCATGTGGTGCGTACGTTTCTCCTGAAGCTCAGCCGAATAGAGCGAGTAGTACTGCTTGCTGATCGGTCGAACGCCTACCAGTTTCATATCGCCCTGCATGAGATTCATGATCATCGGGAGCTCGTCGACAAAACACTTGCGCATGAAGCGACCGACGGAGTTGATGCGGATATCATGGTTGAACTTACTACCTTCACGGAGCGAATATTTCTCGTAGATATATGCCTGCAGATACTCCGAATAAGGATGCATCGTGCGGAACTTGTATACCTTGAACATCTTGCCGTCCTTCCCCACCCGGTTGAGCCGTACGAACATACCGTAGAGACGACGCTGAACGGTTTGCGGACGGAAACTGCGACGGGCAATCACATATCGCAGGTCGCCCACTTTCTGCTCGTCGACAATCTCGAAACCGCAATAGCAGAGGCGTCCCATCACCTCGGCACGGGAGAGTACACGATTCTTACCTTCGGTAATATCGAAATAAAGACGGGAGGTCATGAGAAGCTTCGGAAGCACGCGTTTGTAGAGATAGGAAGCCGTGTAGACAATCCAGTTGATTCCTTTCGGATAACGTGCCAGGAGTTTCTTCTTCATGGTGCTCTTCGGCTCAAAGCAGCAGACGAAAATACCATCGTCAGGCAACTTGTCGTTGACCAGTCCGAAGAGCTGATTGATACCGCGTATGTTGTTGAGCGGCATGAAGTTGACTATCGTATCAAAGCGATAGTATTTGAGCTTTTTTATGTTGTAAATCTCAGCCGTACGGAGGGTAACCGTATTGCTGGAGATAAGCGGGATATTCTTGTCAAGATAATCGAAAGCTTCCTGTCCGGCAGCTTCCACGATGAATTCCTTAACCTCTTCGCGTCGCTCGTCGGTAATGGGCTTAACGGGATTGAGGACATGCTGCGCCTCGCGTTCGGGAGCCCGCTCGATATCGGGTTCGGCATAGGTAGCATACCGATACGCGTGCGAGAAAATAAGGTAGATGGTGCAGGCGATGAGCATCACCAGCCAGATGGTGAGGAGCACCCAGATGGAGAAGTTTCTCTCCTCATAGAGCGCGTACATGTAGATGAGCATCACGCCGAACTGCACAACAGCTGCGCCCAACAAGCGAGTAAGCGATTGGTCGAGTTTGAACTGTTTTACGCGTACGTAGCGGTGAGCATGGTAGCTGATGATGAGCCACGCTGCAGAGAAAATCAGCGCAAAATGCGAGTATTTGGTAAACGGTACCTGCGTAGAGAGCGGGAACCATTTGAGCACAACAAAGAAGCTGATGGTCAGGAGGATAACGTCGGCCAACAGGTAGCGCCAGTAAGGCTTGTAGAAAAGCGTAAATCGTCTTGTTCTGCTCATTCTTTATCGTGTTTTCGGATGGGTTAGTATCGGGAGAAACGAAAACCACGGGAGCCGCGCACAGCAGCTTCCCGTGGTGTCAGTAGTAAAGAGGTGTTACTTGGAGTAGCGAGCGTTCATGCCAGCAATAACCTCAGCGGTGATGTCAAGCGCGTCAGCTGCCATCAGGACGTTGTCCTTACCGGTGTTGGAGAGGATCATCTGGAAACGGCCGTCAGCATTGAAATCCTTGAGGAAGTTGGTGAGCGAGTCAGCGAGCTGGAGGTTGAGGTTCTGATTCTCTTCCATGATCTCCTGAGTGAGCTTAGCCTCGAGGTTCTGGAGCTCAGCCTGCTCCTGCTGGAGCTTGTTGGCTTCCTGCTCAGCACGTTCGCGGGAAAGGAACGCGTTGTTGTCGAGCTTGCGCTGGAACTCAGCTGCCTTGTTCTGCAGGTTGCGAGCGCGGGTATTGAGCTTGAGGCGAGCATCTTCCTGCTTGGACATGAGCTGATCGTTAGCCTCGATAGCGAAGGTGTAGTTAACGAGAAGCGAGTCAAGGTTGATGTATGCAACCGGGAGCTCCTGAACGGCAACTACCTCACCGGCCTCGTTGGTAACAACCTTCTGTGGTTTGTTGGTAAAGAAAAGGATGAAGAGCGCAACAACTGCAACTCCAAGGATAGAATCTACAATAATAGAAGTCTTGTTCATATCAAAAATTGTTTTTAGTTATTTTTCAAAGTTTGCTTACGTCGATCCGCTTCGGATTACTGCGCCTTGCCTGCCTATCCTGGCTCTGCACGCAGCCTATTCCACGATCACGCATCGCCTTCGAATCAGAGATATGCATCGAGCGAAACCGACCGTTTTTTTTCAGCAGCACCCGCACCGACAGAAGCATCATAGCCAGCAGCAGGATCAAAACAGTTATGAGCAATAGCTTGAGCACAATAATACACATTAGCAAATCGGCTACAAAGATAATACATTTTTTTAGATTCTGCAAGTTTTTCCAAGGAAATGGAGCGATTTATTCGAAAACGCCGATTTTTCGGGAGGGTATATTGCATATACCAAAAGTTTTCACTACCTTTGCAAAACAAACTTAAATTAGCATTATTATGGCATATCAACAACAGCAGAATCAGTCCGGCGCGATTTACAACGCAATTACGGCCGGCAGTAAGATTGTCGGCAGCATCGTAGCCGGCAGCGATATACGTATCGATGGCATCATCGACGGCGACATCCAGTGCACCGGCAAGGTGGTTGTAGGCGAAAAGGGCTATGTAAAAGGCAATATCTCCTGCACCAGCGCAGAGATCCTCGGCAAGATCGACGGAAAGATCGAAACCAAGCAGACTCTCGCACTCCGCGCTACGGCCCATATTCAGGGCGACGTGGTTACCCAATCGCTCATCGTAGAGCCCAATGCTGTCTTCAACGGCACCTGCCAGATGGGTAAGCCGGCTGTAGCACAGCTCGAAAAATAAACACACACAACCTCAATCATTTCCTGTACCATGGCTACTATCAAACCGTTCAAGGCAGTTCGCCCCCCGAAAGAGCTCGTTGCTGAAGTGACGGCTCGCCCTTACGATGTACTTTCTACCGAAGAAGCGCGCGAGGAATCAGCGGGCAATCCGAAATCGCTTTACCACATCAACCGTCCGGAAATCAATTTCCCGGTAGGCACTGACGAACACGACCCGCGCGTTTACGGCGAGGCTCACCGTCAATACGAGCTCTTCAAAGCCAACGGTTGGCTTCTGCAAGACGCTGAAGATCAGTATTATGTATATGCGCAGACCATGAACGGCAAGACACAGTACGGCCTTATGGTTACCGCTGCAGCCGAGGACTACGAGAACGGCATTATTCTCCGCCACGAGCTTACCCGCAGGGACAAGGAAGACGATCGCATGCGCCATATCGACGCTACCAATGCCAATATCGGTCCGGCATTCTTCGCCTACCCCGCTCACCCCGAGATGAAAGCCATCATCGCAGCAGCCGTAGCAGGCGACCCCGAGTATGATTTCACCACGGGCGACGGTATCCGTCACCGGATGTGGATCATCGCAGAGAAGCCGGTCATCAACCGCATCACTGAGATCTTCCGCACCATCCCGAAGCTTTACATTGCCGACGGCCACCATCGCTCCGCAGCATCCGTTCGCGTAGCACAGGACCGACGCGCAGCCAACCCGAACCACACGGGCAACGAGGAATACAATTTCTTCCTTACGGCTTGCTTCGCAGCTGACGAGCTCACCGTGATCGATTACAACCGCGTAGTAATGGACCTCCACGGCTACACTCCGGCAGAGCTCCTCGAGCGCCTTTCTGCCGATTTCGAAGTAGCAGATATGGGTACGGACATTTACAAGCCAGCCTGCAAACACGAGTTCTCGCTCTACCTCGGAGGTCATTGGTACAAGCTTACTACGCGCCCCGAGCACGTGAACGACGAAGATCCGATCGAGTGCCTCGACGTAGCAATCTCAAGCAAACTCATTCTCGATAAGCAGTTCGGTATCACAGACTTGCGCGGCGACAAGCGCATCGATTTCGTAGGTGGTATCCGCGGTTTGGGTGAGCTGAAGAAGCGCGTCGATTCAGGCGAAGCTGCTTGCGCACTGGCCCTTTACCCCGTGACGATGGAGCAGATTTTTGCCGTAGCCGACACCGGAAACATCATGCCGCCGAAGGCTACCTGGTTCGAGCCTAAGTTGCGCTCCGGCGTAGTCATCCACGAGTTGGATTAAAACCACCAATAAAAGCCATTGATTTCTAACGTCAGAAATATTATCCTCTTCGCGTGCGCGACGATGACCATCGGGTTGTCGTCGTGCTCGCTTCCGAGTCGTATCCAGAAAGCCGACAAGAAATACGCCATCGGCGAGTATTACGAGGCCGCACAAGACTACAAGAAGATCTACTCGAAGATCAAATCGAAGGACAAGGCTCTCCGCGCCGAAGTGAGCTTCAAGCAAGGCGAGTGCTACCGCAAGATAGACAATCCGAAGGCCGTACAGGCTTATACGAATGCCATCCGAAACAAATATCAGCAGCAGGACAGCATCGTCTATCTGAGACATGCGCAAGTGCTTCATTATCAAGGGCGTTACGCAGATGCCATCAAGGGCTATCAGCTCTATCTGGAAAGCCATCCGACCGATTATGAAGCGCAAGCCGGCCTCTATGCCTGCCAGCACGTAGCCGAATGGAAAAAAGAGCCGACGCGCTACAAGGTAAGCCTTTCGAAGGAATTCAACAACAAGCGCTACAGCAACTTTGCCCCGTGTTTCGTGGGCGAAGACCCGGATGCGCTCATGTTCACCTCCAATCGCGTCGACCGGAAGAAAAAAGACAAGAAAAACAGCCCCGTAACAGGCGCTCCCGTCAATCAGCTCTATTCCAGCCGCAAAGATGCACAGGGCAAGTGGGTGGACATAGCGTTGACCGAAGGACTTTATGAGGCAGCCAACGGTGAGAATGCCGACGGCGAATCCACCTCCGACAACTCTTCCGCCGAAGGCGACGGCGCTTCGAAGAAAAACGAGTCGACCGCAGAGATAGGCGTATGCTGCTTCTCGTCGGACGGCCGCACCATGTACTTCACCTACTCCAAGCCCATCGTCGGCAAAGATGTGGGTGCTCAGATTTACACGTCCTCCCGCGCCTGCGGCACCTGGGGTGCACCGCAGGAGGTGCGTCTCTTCCCCGATTCGACCATTACGGTAGGACATCCCTCGCTGAGCCGTATGGACGACACGCTTTACTTCGCATCGGATGCTCCGGGCGGCTACGGCGGCAAAGATATATGGTTCTCCGTATTGGACGGCAATCGCTGGTCCGCTCCCGAGAACATGGGCCCGCAGATCAACACGTCGGGCGACGAGATGTTTCCGACCATCCGTCCGGACGGCACGCTCTTCTTCTCTTCCAACGGACATCCCGGCTACGGCGGACTTGACATCTTCAAGGCAGTGCCCGATTCGATGGTGCTGCAGGATAGCGCGTGGGTGCGCGCGTATCAAATATGGAACATGGGCACCCCGTTCAACTCCATCGGTGACGACTTCGGTGTCACTTTCGAGCACGGTACGGACAACGGATTCTTCTCGTCGAACCGCGCCAGCAAGAAAGGTATTGACCAGATCTACCGCTTCGTATTGCCCGAACTCATCTTCATGCTCGAGGGCACCGTTTACGACAATCTGGGAGAACCCCTGTCCAATGCCACGATCCGCCTCGTAGGCGATAACGGAACCAATGCCAAGCTGCAGATTCGCCACGACGGCACCTACCGCATCAAGCTCGAGCCCAATGTCAACTACGCGTTGCTCGCTACATCGCGCGGCTACCTCAACCAGAAGCAGATGCTCAACACGATGGGACAGCGCGACAGCCGCACTTTCACGCAGGACTTCACTCTCACCACCCTTTCCAAGCCCGTAAAGATGGAGAACGTCTTCTACGACTTTGCCAAGTGGACCCTCACAGCCACCTCGAGCGCATCGCTCGACGCGCTGGTGAAGCTTCTCAACGACAACCCCAATATCACTATCGAACTTTCCGCGCATACCGACCGCGTCGGCAATGCAGAAGCCAACAAAACGCTGTCGGAGAAACGTGCCCAGTCGTGCGTAGATTACCTGATTGCACACGGCATCGCCAGAGACAGGCTCACGCCTGTGGGTTACGGCAAGGAGCGCCCTGTAGTGGCCGACCGCGCACTGCACGATCAGCACGATTTCATACCTGTAGGTCAGGAACTGAACGAGGAGTTTGTTCTCTCGCTCCCCAAGGCCCAGCAAGAAATCTGCAACCAGATCAACCGCCGCACCGAGTTCCGCGTACTGAAAACGACCTACGGTCTATATTAATCACGTTCAGAAAATTACCTTTATGCAGCAATATCTCGATCTATGCCGGAGAGTGCTCTCCGAGGGCACATTCAAAGAAGACCGCACCGGCACCGGCACCCTCTCTGTTTTCGGTCATCAGATGCGCTTCAACATGCAGGACGGTTTTCCCCTGCTGACCACCAAGAAGCTTCATCTCAAGTCGATCATCTACGAGTTGCTCTGGTTTCTCCAGGGCGATACCAACGTGCGCTACCTTCAGGAACACGGTGTAAGGATTTGGAACGAATGGGCAGACGAGAACGGTGATTTAGGACCTGTATACGGACATCAGTGGCGCTCGTGGCCCGACTACGACGGCGGCACCATCGACCAGATTGCCCAGGTGATCGAACAGCTCAAGCACAACCCCGACTCGCGACGCATGATCGTGAGCGCATGGAACGTGGCAGAAGTAAATAAAATGGCTCTGCCGCCGTGCCATGCTTTCTTCCAGTTCTACGTAGCTGACGGGAAGCTATCGCTCCAGCTTTATCAGCGCAGCGCCGACATCTTCCTCGGTGTTCCGTTCAACATCGCCTCTTATGCGCTGCTTCTTCTCATGGTAGCGCAGGTAACGGGGCTGCAGCCGGGCGAGTTTATCCACACCCTCGGCGATGCGCATATCTACAAGAACCATCTGGAGCAGGTGAACCTCCAGCTAACCCGCGAGCCGCGGCCGCTCCCCAAAATGCACATCAATCCCGACGTGAAGGACATCTTCTCTTTCCGCTTTGAAGATTTCACCCTCACAGACTACGATCCGCATCCACACATTGCAGGTGTCGTAGCCGTCTGAAAAAAACAAGCAAATAACCTTTCAGCAAGCCAACTTGCAGAATTAATTCTTACAATTATGATTTCCATCATCGTAGCTATTTCTTCAGAAAACGCCATCGGCCAGAAAGGCGATCTGCTTTGCCATCTGCCGACCGATCTCCGTCATTTCAAGCAGATAACCCAGGGTCACACCGTCATCATGGGCAAGCGGACCTGGTTCTCGCTCCCCATCAGCAAGACCACCGGAACTCATGCGCTGCCCAACCGCACCAACATCGTCATTTCCGATATTCCGGGCGAGTCTTTCGAAGGAGCGACCATGGCCTACTCCATCGACGGCGCACGTGCGCTCGTAGCAGCCGATGACGAAGCATTCATCATAGGCGGCGGAATGATTTACAAGCAGTTCGAGCCCCTGGCCGACAAGCTTTACATTACCCATATCCGCCATTCGTTCCCGGAGGCCGATACGTTCTTCCCCCTTATCGACCCAGCCGTATGGACTCTCGTTGCAACGGAAGATCATCCGGCCGACGAGACCAACCCCTACCCCTACACCTTCGCTGAATACGTACGCAAATAACCTGTCTGCATGCTGCGCAATCGCTCATTGACAATCGGTCGTTGCACAATACTTCTTATCCTCTGCTCCATCAGCCTCACGCTGCGGGCAGAGGATAAATTGTCTCTGCGCATTATGTCGTATAACGTGGAAAACCTCTTCGATACAGCTCCTGATTCGCTCCACGCAGACGATGAATTTCTGCCTGACGGCGCTTATCATTGGACCTATTCGCGCTACCGCACCAAGCTCTCGCACATCGCGCAGGTGATCAGCGCTGTAGGCGAATGGCAAGCGCCGGCACTGGTTGGGTTGCTTGAGGTAGAGAACGACAGCTGTCTGCACGACCTGCTCCGTTGGCACCTGCCACGGCGCTTCTATCCGTATCGCTCCATCCTCATGGAAGGGCCCGATGAGCGCGGCATCGACCCGGCTCTACTATACGACTCAACCAGGTTGCGGCTTCTCTGCAAAGAGGCTATTCCTGTTCGCTTTTCTGATTCTGATCAGCATACACGCGACATTCTTCATGCCGAATTTTGCCTCACTACGGAGTACGCAGGAATTGAGGACAGTCAGGAAGGAGCAGCAGATACGTTACATGTTTTTCTATGCCACTTTCCGTCACAACGTGGAGGAGCGGCTGAATCCGAGACGCGTCGTTCCGTTGCTCGTGCCACACTTCTTTCTTCCGTTTCCGCAATCCTTGAGCGCGATTCAGCAGCACTCATCCTCGTCATGGGGGATTTCAACAGCACGCCGGCCGACAACATGCATCCGCTCATCAATCTGATGCTGCCGTGGAACGGCTCGGATGCCGGGTCTCACAAGTTTCAGGGTCGATGGACATGCCTTGATCAGTTCTGCGTTTCGAGTGCGTTGCTTCCTCGGCTCTCGAAGCCAACCATTTTTTCGCCCGACTGGCTCCTTGAAGACGATGAAAAATATCTGGGGAAGAAGCCGAAGAGGACGTACGTGGGGCCGCGGTACATGGGAGGCTATTCGGACCACCTGCCTATCGTGATTGACATGGAAGGGAAACGAGAACCTTAAAAGGACGAAGGACAAAGGACGAAGGACAAAGGACGAAGGACAACGTGAGCCGAAGGCTCAATTGATTTCGAGCGGAGCTCGTTGATTGTCGCCCAAAGGGCGAATTGATGAGCGAAGCGGACAAAGGACAAAGGACGAAGGATAACGTTAACCATAACGAAGAATAAAGGACTGCTACTCCGCGGGAGCAGCAGTCCTTTTTATGTTTTGAGGGAAAGAGGATGACAACGACAACGTGAGCCCAAGGCTCAAATGATTGTTGCCAAAGGCAAATTGATTTCGAGCGGAGCTCGTTGATTATCGCCAAAAGGGCGAATTGATGAGCGAAGCGAGCACGCCCAATGGGCTATCGTGAGAGCGAAGCGCACCTTCAGATCGTTCCGAGCAAAGCGAGGATAAGAACAAAGAACGACAACGAAAACGAC
>JAGHUE010000150.1 GCA_018064985.1 Candidatus Colicola faecequi
ATACCGATCATGATGTTGCGCTGGCCATCGAGAAGTGCGAGGATAGCGTGGCAACCGAGACGGGAAGCGAGGATACGGTCTGCAGCGGTAGGGCTGCCACCTCGCTGGAGGTGACCGAGGATGGTAACGCGGGTGCCGTAGTCGGGATGCGCTTTCTTGATGATTTCAGCCACAGCATTGGCACCGCCTTCCACAGCGTGCTCCTGCACGAGGAGAATACCGGCATTCTTGTGCTTGCGGCGACCATTGCCGAGGGCCTCTTCGATCTGCTCCTCAACGGTAGCACGTTCGGGGATGATGGCAGCCTCAGCACCCGATGCGATAGCGGCGTTGAGGGTAAGGAAACCTGCATCACGGCCCATGACTTCAACAACGAAAACGCGCTCGTGGCTGGTACCGGTATCGCGGAGTTTGTCGACACAATCCATGATGGTATTGAGAGCGGTGTCGTAGCCGATGGTGGAGTCGGTACCCCAGAGGTCGTTGTCAATAGTGCCGGGGACGCCGATGACGGTAACGCCATGCTCGATAGCAAGCGCGCGGGCACCGGTGAAAGAACCGTCGCCACCAATGACGATAAGTGCATCGATGCCTTCTTTCTTGAGCACTTCAGCAGCCTGCGCACGACCTTCTTCCGTACGGAACTTGTCGCTTCGCGCACTGCGGAGAATCGTACCGCCCTGCTGGATGATACCGGAAACGTCCTGAGTAGTAAACTCCTGAATCTCATCGTTGATAAGGCCGTCATAACCGTGGTAGATAGCCTTTACTTTGATTCCATTACTGATGGCCGCACGGGTGACGGCGCGGACAGCTGCATTCATACCGGGGGCATCACCACCTGAGGTGAGCACACCCACACAATTTACGAGGAAAGACATGTTTTATATTTTTATTTGTTGATTTTTCAATGAATTACGAGCGGATGAGAAAAGCGGAAGATCTTCCGGAAACTGCTCGAGATGATTGCCCACCACAACGATGTCGGCTCCCGCCAACCATGCAGCCTCCGCCTGTTCGGGGGTGTGGATACCGCCGCCCACGATGAGCGGACAAGCGATAGAGTCACGAACCCGCGCGATGAGTCCGGCACCGGCCGGAACGGCAGCTCCGCTGCCTGCCTCGAGATAGATGCTGTGCAAGCCGAGCATCTCGCCCGCGAGTGCCGTGTCGGCAATCGTTTCGGGTTCGGATGCGCTGATAGCCGTGGTACCGGTGGCACGTGCCGCAGCCGATTCCTTACCTCCATCGACAAGGATATATCCCATGGATATCGTTTCAATTCCGGAATCCTTGACGCGACGGGCGGAAGCGGCCTGCTGGCCGAAGAGCGTCTCGGGGTTTTTACCGGAGATGAGTGTGAGGAAAAGAAGGGCATCGGCTTCAGGGGCGAACTGACTCGGATGCCCGGGGAAAAGCACGACGGGAACTCCGTCAATGAGCGGGCGGAGCGCCTTCACCAAGGGGGAAACGGAACTGAAATAGGTACTGCCACCCACAAAAACAAAGTCCGGACGATGCAGCCCAATAAGTCTGCCAATTCGGCAGATTTCGGCCTCGTCTGTCAATTTTTCGGGATCGAGGAGCACGGCCAACATAGGTTTACCGCTTTCCTTGGAGGACAATATGTATTGCTCAACACTCATCTTCTATACGTTTGGCCACTTTCTCCATGAGCCACTGGGGTGTAGAGGTGGCGCCACAAATGCCGATCCGGCATTCCGCGAGCGGTTTGTTCACCATTTGGCGAAGCCGTGAGAACCATTCGTCGGTCAGTTCTTCTACAAGACTTACAAAAAGAGTGCCAGGATTGGCCTCCTGACAGTGGCTGAAAAGTACTTTGGCATTGCTCGACTTGCGTCCGCCCACGAAAACGACGATATCGTGTTCGGAAGCAAAGGCCCGAAGGTTCTCCACTCGATTGGCCACATTGCGGCAGATGGTATCAAAATGCTCGAAGCGGACAGGTTCGGACTGGCGATTACGCTCTTTGATGTTGCTCACCAATTGTCGGAACTCATCCGTCGATTTGGTCGTCTGACTGAAAAGAAAGATATCTTTATGGAAATCAATGCGATCGAGCTGGTCGGGGTGCTCAACGACAATAGCATGTCCGTCGGTTTGACCGACGAGGCCAACCACTTCCGCATGACCTTCCTTGCCGAAGATTACAATCTGAGCGTCAGGAT
>JAGHUE010000165.1 GCA_018064985.1 Candidatus Colicola faecequi
GAGTGGACTCAGAGTGGACTCAGAGTGGACTCGGAGTGGACTTTCATGCGACTTCGATGGGACTCCCGCTCCGCCTTCCGCCGAGTCGTTCAGCGCCATGACCTGCCGCTATTGCATCCTCCATGAGCTCGGTTGCTGCCGGAAGCTCAATCCGCATGCCGAGCATGTTCCTACCTTCCTCCGTACCGACAGCGGGCGCCTTCTCCGCATCCGCACCGACTGCCGCCTCTGTCAGATGACAATCGACCTTGCCGAATAGTTGTGAGCCCCTTTCTTCTTCCGAAGAACGGGGTTTGCTTGTTTGATAAGCCTATTTTCAAAGAAAAGTGCTCCGTCTCTTTGCCGTTTCAAAAAATCTTTGTATCTTTGTGCCCGCAATTATAAGCCGCTTAGCCGGCTCTTCTGTTACCGATTTTATCTCTGCTGCTGATCTGAATGACACTTTTTTCTTTCTCCGAGTTGGGTAATCTCTCGCTTCTTACGATATCCGCCTGCTGCGTGCTCGGCTATCTTTCCGGCGTTGTGAATATGCGCGAAAGACCGCTTCCGAAGGAATTGGCCAAGGCCCGTTTCTGGCTGATGATGGCGAGCCTGTTTACCTTCATGGCTTGCCTCCTGAAGATGCTTTTCCATACGGAAACGCTGCCCTTCGTTACTGAGCTGGTTCTCGCCATTTGTATGTCTTATCCCATCAGCCGCATGATTGCTCTGGGTTTCGGCCCGGTCTTCAGCCGCGACTACCTGCAGAAGAAAGTGGTGATTCGTGTGTTCCTCCGTGTGATTATCGTTGACGCGGCCCTGCTTCTTACGCATTTCTATTCCTCTTCTTCGACTTTTGAATTGTGCGTTATGCTGGGGGCTATCTGTACCGTCTTCCTTGATACGATCCTCATGGTCAGCTTTATTTTCGTTTCCTACGGAAATCATGTCCGCGCTCTCGACAACTACTATTCCGAGGACAAGAATCCGTATTTCGCCTGGATTCCTATCATGCTGTCCGCTGTACTCACGTATATCATCGGTTGGATTGGCGCCATCGCGGCTCCGGAATGGGTGTTCGGTGTATATTCGCTCATCGGTGCCGTTCTTCTGTTTGTGATGCTCGTTTACTGGAACCGCTATTTCACGATGGCCCGCTATCTGCCCCGAAACATTCTCGATGAAGAAGAGTGTGCTCATGAAAGTTCTGCGCTTACTTTTACCGATTCGGATGCCTCTCTCTACGTAGACAACTACACGGAAATGCTCCAGCACCTGCAGCGCTGGACGGCAGAGAAGGGCTATTGCCAGCCCGACATCAACATCGAGATGCTGGCTCATCAGTTGGGCACGAACCGCACCTATCTCAGCGGCTTCATCAATGCTCATTTCCGCATGTCGTTCCGCGTTTGGATTGCTTCGATGCGCATTGCCGATGCGAAGAAGTTGCTCCTTGAATCCGACAGCAAGGAAACCGATATCTGTCAGCAGGTGGGTTTTGGCTCCATGCAGTCGTTCATACGATCCTTCGTGCAGGCGGAAGGCTGTACTCCCTCCGAATACCGCACTCGTTCCGGCAAGCAGGCCTGAGGTCCGCCTCCGCAACCGGATTCCCGTAAAAAATTCTCCGTATTCTCAGTATACGCAAATCAGGCTCACCCCATCGGGCGAGCCTGATCTTTTTTCTCGATGCATCCGTTTCTCAGTGGATGCCCAGCTGGTTGAGCTTCTGCTGATACCTCCGTGCGTTGGCAAGGTGTTCGGCATAGCTGCTTGTGAAGCGGTGGGTGCCGTCGAGTTTGTCGGATGCGCACATGTAGATGTAGTTCGACTTTGTAGGATTGAGCACGTAATCCATCGTCTTTTTTGTCGGGATGCGGATCGGTCCGGGCGGAAGGCCTGCGTATTTATACGTGTTGTAAGGCGATTCGATAGCCAGGTGTGCATTGGTGATGCGCTTCAGTCCGAAGTCGCCGGAGGCGTATTTCACGGTAGGGTCGCTCTGCAGGGGCATTCCTATCCGGAGGCGGTTCTGGTAGAGCCCGGCCACGATCGGTTTGTCTTCATCTTTGTTGGTTTCTTCCTCAACGATAGAGGCCAGCGTAGCCACCTCCCAGCGCTTCAGCTTCAGTGCCTCGGCTTTGTGGATGCGATCGGCTGTCCACCAGTCCTGGTAGGCGCGTTGCATCTTGCGGAAGAGTTGGTCGGCTGTGATGTCCCAATACACCTCGTAGGTGTCCGGAATGAAAAGACTGACGGCTGTCTGCGGGGTGAGCTCGAAGTCTTCCATGTAGTCGGCATCGCGCAGGCGGTCGACAATCTCTGCAGAATCGAGCATCAGCTGCTGACTCAGTCGGGCGGCCAGTTGCTCGTCGGTGCGGATGTTGTTGAACGTGAGCTTCACCGGCACCTGTGCCCCGCTTCTGAAGCGGCGGATAAACTGGAGGTCGCCCTCTTCTGCAGAAATCTGATAGCAACCCGTACGGATGAACGGGCGCTCGGCCGTAGGCCAATGCATCAGCATGGCGTGCAGCCGGAGCGACATGGGCGAACTGATCGTGTAGTTTTCCTCCACCATCTCCAGCAGCCGGTCGAGCGTAGTTTCCGGACGGATGTAGATAAGGTGCGCTTCTCCGTCGCGGCTCTTGATGTTGCTGCTGAAGAGCCGGTAGGCCTCGTGACCGGCCAATGCAAGGAGCAGCGCGAACGTAATGCTCAGTACGATTTCTATAACTACGACGCTCCGTTTCTTCGGTTTGCGCTTGCTTGTATGCTTTTTTTCTGTTGTTTTCGTCATGTTCCTTAGGCTATGATAACAATTTTGCGCTGCAAAATTAGCAATTTTTTTTGACAAAACGAAATTTTTTGGCATAATTTTTGTCTTCTTTTTACAGATAACTTTCCATTGGGCGCCTTTGTTGCTGCCCCTTTATTATTCCGGTACGATGAATGGCACAGGCTCCCGCAGCCGCTGCTTTCATGTGCCGAAACATTTTTTTTGTACGTATGAAAAAGATACTGTTTTTATTACTTCTCATGCTTCCGCTCGGGGTGATGGCCCAGACCTACAGCATCTCCGGTAAGGTCCTCAATCAGACCAGCGGTGAGGTAGTGGATATGGCTACCGTACGCCTTTTCTCTTATCACGGCGCCGACTCTACACTCGTGCAGGGCTTGCAGACCGATATGCAGGGCATGTTCAAACTCACTGCCAAAGACGGTCAGTATGCTATTATTGTGAGCTCGGTAGGTTTTCTTCCCGCGAAAATCAAGTGCTCGGTTAATGGTAAGGATGTGCAGCTCCGCCCTGTGCAGCTCAAGGA
Organism: Candidatus Colicola faecequi; assembly: GCA_018064985.1. GTDB lineage: Bacteria > Bacteroidota > Bacteroidia > Bacteroidales > Paludibacteraceae > Colicola > Colicola faecequi. Next base: position 3,303 of record JAGHUE010000165.1, read on the forward strand.
AGACGTGCTGGCCCTCGGCGAGGTGCAGGTGCAGGGACATGCTGCCGAGATGACCGTAAAAGGCGACACGATCGAATACAATACCTCGGCTTACAAGGTGGGCGAGAACGCGATGGTGGAAGACCTTCTCAAGAAAATGAACGGTGTGACCGTGGATAAAGAAGGCAATGTGACCGTCAACGGCGAGACCATCAAGGGCGTACGCATCGACGGCAAGAAGTTCTTCGGCTCCGATGTGCAGTCTGCCACCAAGAATATCCCGGCCGACATGATCGACAAGATTCAGGTGATCGACGAGAAGTCGGATATGGCCAAGCTGACAGGCTTCGAAGACGACGACTCGGAACACATCATCAATCTCACCCTCAAGAAAGACCGCAGGAAAGGTGTGTTCGGCAACTATAAAGGTGCGCTCGGTTCCGACCTCCTGGGCGACGATCAGGAGCGCCTCTTCCACTACAATTATCTGGGTAGTCCGGCTGAGAAGACCGGCCAGTTCTTCCGTGAAGATTTACGCTACAACGCTTCCATCTTCACCAATATCCTCCTCGGCGAGAGCCAGACCACGATTATCGGTGGAGCGAACAACACCAATGAGATCCGCATGGGCCGTGGCCGTGGCGGTTGGGGTATGGATGCCAATTCCGGTATCACCCGCACTGAGAATCTCGGCGTGAACACCAACATCGACCTGACTTCGAAAATCAACAAGCGCGACTCGCAGACCAGTATGCTTTTCGGCGGCGATGCTGCCCTTTCGCATTCCGGCAACCATACGGCCACCGAGAGCGAGAAAACCTCCTATGCAGGCGACCTTTCCTATCTGAACAAGGACAAGTCGGACAAGAACACCCGCTCCTGGGATGCCAATCTCCGTCTGGAACTCGAGTATCAGATCGACACCCTCAATAAGCTCCAGATTCAGCCTCGCATCTCGTATACGGGCTCCAATTCTTTCTCTACGTCGTCGTACACCTACGACCGCGATTCGACGGGCTACGAACAGCCCCTGATGATCAACAACGGCTATCAGAACAAGATCGACTCTACCCGCGAGATCAGCGCTTCTTCGCGCTTCATCTTCAATCATAAGTTCCTCAAGCCCGGTCGTGTGCTTACTGCGCAGGTGAACCTCTCGTTCAGCAACAACGACGGCTTCTCCGATACGTATGCGTTTGACAGCATTATGAACCGTGCCCGCGTAGATCAGCATACCAACTCGCTCACCAACAGCCTCGGCTACAGCGCCCGTCTTTCCTACGTGGAGCCTGTTGCCAAGAGCGAAAAAGCAACCCATTTGATGGAGTTTGTGCTGGATTTCAACGGCAGCAACCGTACATCGGAGAAGAACCAGTTTACTTATACAGGCCTGCTTCCCAATGGCGAGAAGAATTATGAATACGACTCCATCTTCTCCAACAATCTCCAGAACAATTACTACCGTGAGCAGGCTGAGGCCAACTATCGCCTCATCACCCAGAAGTCGGACCTCACAGCCGGTTTGCGTCTGCAGGCCGGTCAGACCCATACACTTACTTATTACGGCGGTCTTCTCAATCGTGACACGCTTGTCAACCGCCTCAATTTCGCACCGACCATCCGCTTCCGCTACAAGTTCGGCCAGAAAGAGTTTGCCCGCATCAACTACCGCGGTCAGTCGAGCCAGCCGAGCATCACCCAGATGGAGCCTGTGCGCAACAACTCCGATGCTATGTCGGAAACCGTAGGTAACCTCGGTCTTGCGCCGGCGTTCAACCACAACCTCTTTGCGATGTACTCGCGCTTCAATACCGACCGATTCTCTTCTATTATGGCAGGCTTCAACGCCACCCTCACGCAGGATGCGCTCGTAAGCAACACCATCTATGACGAGACCGGTAAGCAGTATCGCCAGACCGTCAATGCTGACGTGCTGCCGTTCAACGTAGGTGCCAACTTCATGTACAACACGCCTTTCGCCAACAAGCTCTTCCAGTTTCATACCCGCACTGCTGTAGGCTACAACCAGCGTGTGGCTTACATCAACCGCGAGGGTAATTCGGCCGAGATTGCCGAGATGATCGATGCCAACAGACTTATGCTGGGCGACCGCTCTCTTACCGGTAACTTCACTGCATCCGAAGACCTCAACCTCCGCCTGACCCACAACGTGGTGGATCTCGGCATTGCAGGCAATGTGCGCTACAGCCGCACGCAGAACAGCCTCACCCGCAACTCTGCCACCAATGCCATCGACTGGACCGTTACCGGTGACGTACAGTTCCACTTGCCGCGCAACTGGGAAATCGCTGCCGACTGCGGATATACGGCCCGCTACGGCTATCAGCTTACCGACGTGAATGAAGTGATCCTCAATGCCTCTATCGACAAGACTTGGAAGAGCACCACACTCTCCCTCAAGGCTTTCGACCTTCTCCACCAGAAGAAGAACATCCGTCAGGTGATAGGCGAGAACTATGTATCTTACCAGAAGTACAATACGTTGCCTACCTATTTCCTCCTTACCTGCACCGTTAAGCTCAACAAGATGGGCGGCAACAAGGCTTCAGGTATGGGCGGCTTCATGCAGGAGATGATTGAAGGAGGTGGCGGCTCCGGACGCCGCATGCCTTCCGGTCCTCCGCCATTCATGCGTTGATCGACCAGATAGACGAAAAAGCCCCCGCATCCATCCGATGCGGGGGCTTTTCTTGTCTGCTTATGTCGCATGTCAGGCAGCGATGCTGCTTATTTGCAGAGTGAAATCAAGTTGGCAGTGATGTACCAGAGGATAACGGCTGCGCCTGCGGCCCAAATATGGCCGAGCACGGCAGTAAGCACAACCAACACAACCGAACCGATGAGGAAGACGAATCGAACTTTGTTGTCGGCCCAAGTGAGGTTGTGGAACTTGAGGGAGAAGAACGGAATTTCGCTCACCAGGAGCCAGCAGCTCAGGAGCATAACGACAATCAGCACGATGGGCACCCACATGGCGTACGACACCAGCTGCGGGAAAGCTGCGATAAGCGATGCCCAGAAGATGGCGTTGGCCGGTGTAGCCAAACCGATGAAGGAGGTGGTCTGGCGTTCGTCTACATTGAACTTGGCAAGGCGGAGCGCCGAGAAAGCTGCCATCAGCAGTGCCAGCGCGGCCCACCAGCCCCACTCGTAGTTGCTCTGAGCGGTGTTGAGGCGGACAGCCTGCATCAGCATTACTGAAGGAGCCAGACCGAAGGTGATGCAGTCGGCCAGCGAGTCGAGCTCTTTTCCGATATTGGAGGATACGTGAAGTGCGCGGGCTGTAAGGCCGTCGCAGAAATCAAAAGCGGCACCGAGGAGGATGAAGAGGAATGCCAGACGGAACTCGCCGCCGGCAGCCAGCATCACGGCTACTGCGCCCGAGAGAAGGTTGCAGCAAGTGACCGCATTGGGAAGATGTTTCTTTATTTGCATAATTTGATATATTTTTTCTCACAATGCCGGCAGCATATCGCCGGCATTGCAAGAATGCAGCCTACAAAAATCAAGCCAGTTGATGCGACTGCCAGTTATTTCTTGCCGTATTCGGCATCTACCTTGCGTCGTGCGAAGACGGTTACGAGCAGAGTAGCAGCACAGCAGGCTATTACCATCCAGAAAAAGCCTTTGTAGCCGATTGCCTCCTGGATATAGCCGGCGAACATGCCCGGAATCATCATTGAGAGCGCCATGAAAGCGGTGCAGATAGCGTAGTGGGCAGTCTTGAATTCGCCTTCGGAGAAATAGATCATGAAGAGCATATATGCCGTGAAACCGAAACCGTAGCCGAACTGCTCGATAGCGAGTGCGATGGAGATAGCTACCAGCGACGTAGGTTGGAACATGCTCAGGTAAACGAACGTGAGGCAGGGGCGCGTCATGCAAGCGGCCATCCACCACATCGATTTCTTGAGGCCGACTTTTGACGCGAAGATGCCGCCGAGGATGCCGCCGATGGTGAGGAAGAGGATGCCGATGG
>JAGHUE010000093.1 GCA_018064985.1 Candidatus Colicola faecequi
GAGTGCGTTTTTATTGAGTGTATTTTGGGACTGTTATTTTAATAAATATATGGAGTGTGATTTAATAAAATAATAAACGAAAAATGAATATTCTGCAAAGAAAATTTTGATATGTCGGAATAATTTGCTAAATTTGCAGACTAATTATATTCGCGTAATGTGTGCGTATGTGTGCGCATATACATGCGAATGGATTTATCTAGCTGAAAATGTTACCGTTAGCAGAACGCATGAGGCCCAAATGCCTCAAAGATTACATAGGCCAAAAGCATCTTGTGGGCGAAGGAGCTATTCTTCGTCAGATGATCGAGAGCGGCAATCTTTCCTCATTTATATTGTGGGGTCCTCCTGGTGTAGGAAAAACTACATTGGCCCGGATTATTGCTCATGAACTAGAGCGTCCGTTTTATACGTTGTCGGCCGTTACTTCTGGTGTGAAAGAAGTAAGAGATGTGATTGACAGCGCCAAGAAGTCGAACAGCCTTATGAATAACGGTCTGTTTCAAGGCAAAGCGGGTGCTAATCCGATATTGTTTATCGACGAGATTCACAGATTCAGTAAGTCGCAGCAGGATTCGTTGCTTGGAGCTGTGGAAGAAGGAACGATTACGCTGATTGGCGCAACTACGGAAAATCCGTCGTTTGAGGTGATTACTCCGTTGCTTTCAAGATGTGCCGTATATGTGCTTAAACCGTTGGCTAAAAGTGACTTACTCGAGCTGATGGAACGGACACTTCAAGAAGATGAGGTGTTGAGAGAGCGCCAGGTGGACGTAAGGGAAACAGACAGCCTGCTCCGATATTCGGGCGGAGATGCAAGAAAACTCCTGAATATATTGGAGCTTGTAACCAATACAGCAGACAGTCAGCCTGATGGACATATTGTTATTGATAATCAAACGGTTACAGAGCGTCTGCAACAGAATCCGGTGGCTTACGATAAGGATGGTGAGATGCATTATGATATCATTTCCGCCTTCATCAAGTCGATTCGCGGAAGTGATCCGGATGCGGCCATATATTGGTTGGCCCGAATGGTTGCCGCCGGTGAAGATCCAAAGTTTATCGCCCGAAGACTGGTTATTTCCGCATCTGAAGACGTGGGATTGGCCAATCCGAATGCACTTTTGATTGCCAATAATGCATTTGATGCTGTAAGCAAGATCGGTTGGCCGGAAGGCAGGATTCCTTTAGCGATGGCAACTGTGTATCTGGCCACTTCTCCAAAGTCGAATTCGGCCTATATGGCAATCAATACGGCTCTTGAGCTAGTGAAAAAGACCGGCAATCAGCCTGTTCCGCTTCATTTGAGGAATGCTCCTACCGAACTGATGGCAGAATTGGGATATGGCGAAGAATACAAATACAGTCATGATTTCCCGAACCATTTCGCAAGACAGCAATTTATGCCGGATGAGTTGCAAGGTACACTTTTGTGGGCAGCTCAGGACAGTCCGGCTGAAAAAAAGATGGCAGAATGGATGCATCACCTATGGGGAGATGATAAAACGCATATCTGATGTCGGTACTGAATTGAAATCTTGCGTGAGTCTTACAAAAGTCTTACAAAAGTCTTACAAAAGTCCGCAGTAGTACCAATGTAGTACCAATGTAGTACCAATGGAAGTGGCTTGAAAGGTGCGTCCGCGCACTTCGAAACTCCCATCAATGTCTCATGAAAATGGCTTGAAAGTCTACTCTACGTCTACTGTACGTCTACTATCGGGCCAATAGAAAAAAAGCAAAACCCCTACCCTTTGGCCGGTATTTATATACATATTCCGTTTTGTAAATCGCGTTGTAAATATTGCGATTTCTACTCCACCCTTGCACTCTCGCAAAGGGGGCGTTATGTGGAGGCTTTGAAGCGGGAATTGGAGTTGAGAGAAGCCGATTTCAAGCGTATAATGCGGGAAAATGGGGAATGTCTGCAGACTGTCTATTTAGGAGGCGGAACCCCGTCAACCCTTTGCGAAAGCAACGTTGCCGATTTGATCAACGCCATTCGCAGTAGGTTTAACACCTCTTTTATCAAGGAAATCACAATGGAAGCCAATCCGGGTGATTTGACGGAAGAAAAGTTGCGTAAACTACGTGAAGCCGGTGTGAACAGACTGAGTCTCGGTATTCAATCGTTCAATGATCGACTGCTCAAAATCATAGGGAGAAGGCATTCGGCACAGGAGGCTTTGGATGTGGTTAGGATGGCCAAGAGAGCCGGATTTACCAATATCAGTATAGATTTGATGTACGGTTTGCCAACGGAGACATTGGAAGACTGGCAAAAAGACGTAGAAACGGCTATTTCGCTCGATATCCAGCATGTTTCGGCATATTGCCTTACGTACGAAGAGTCTACCCCGCTCTATGAGGCGCTTATGCAGAATGAAGTACAGGAGCTTCCGGACGAATTGCTTAATGAGATGCAGGATTGCATTGAAGATATGCTTCAGCATTCTGGCATAATCCGATATGAGATAAGTAATTACGCAAAAGAAAATTACGAATCGAAACACAACAGCAGTTATTGGACAGGAGCTGCATATATGGGATTAGGGGCTGGTGCTCATTCGTATGACGGACAGTTTTGCCGGCAATTCAATCCGGATTCGTTGATGAAATACCTGCAGTCGATAGAAGATGGGCGTTTGGCCCTTACTGATGAAATACTGACAGAAACGGACCGTTTTAATGAGGCTGTGATGCTAGGTTTACGGACCAGAAAAGGGGTGGATTTAAGTCGATTTTCGGAAAAAGACCGTTTTTTTATCCGAAAACAAGCTTTCCCTTACTTCGAAAATCAACTTTTGGAGCAAGATGGAGATGTGATTCGGGCAACTCATTCAGGGACGAGACTCCTGAATGCAATAATAGAAGATTTAATGAAAGAATAAAAACAGAAACACAATATGAACAGTAATTTTAGACCTGCTTTCTTGAAGATTTTCTGGGGACTTTTCGTTGCCGGAATCTTAGCTGTCGTTTTGGTATTCTTCGGTATTGCGAAGGGATGGTGCGGCTATATGCCTCCGATTGCGGAACTTCAAAACCCGAAGAACAAGTATGCTACAGAGGTTTTCTCGAGCGATATGGTGTCGTTAGGCAGCTATTACCGCAAGGAAAACCGCGTAGGTGTGCAATATTCTGACATATCTCCGTATATGATTCAGGCATTGGTAGCAACGGAGGATGCCCGCTTTTATGATCATTCCGGAATTGATGCCAAGGCATTCCTCCGCGCACTTTTGACGCTGGGTAAAGCCGGTGGCGGCAGTACGATTACGCAGCAGCTCTCGAAGCAGCTCTACTCCCCTACTGCGGGCAGTACGATGGAGCGACTGATGCAGAAGCCGAACGAATGGGTGATTGCTGCTCAACTGGAGCGTCTGTATTCGAAAGATGAGATCATAATGATGTATCTGAACCAGTTCGACTTCCTGTATAATGCCGTAGGCATTAAGTCGGCCGCTCAGGTGTATTTCGGCACAACTCCTGCCAAACTGAAGATTCAGGAGGCAGCTATGCTTGTAGGCATGTGCAAGAATCCTTCGTTTTACAATCCCCGCAGGCACGAAGAGCGGGCATTGCTTCGCAGAAACACCGTTCTCAACCAAATGGAGAAATATGACTACATTACGGAGGCAGAATGTGACTCGCTTAAGCAACTTCCGCTTGAACTGCATTATCATTCTGTGGATCATAAGCAAGGTCTTGCCCCTTATTTCCGCGAGTACCTGCGTGGTGTGCTGACGGCTAAAGAACCCAAGGAAAGCGATTATCCGGAATGGAACAAGGCACAATATCCGATTGACAAGGCACAATGGGACAATAATCCACTTTACGGATTCTGCAACAAAAACAAGAAAGCCGACGGTACGAAATATGACATTTACCAGGATGGTTTGCGCATTTATACGACAATCGATTCGCGTATGCAGCAATATGCGGAAGAAGCAGTAGCAGACCATATGCGTTCGATGCAGGAATCGTTCTTCAAGGAGAAAAAGGGCAAAAGTTATGCTCCATTCTCCAAAGTGCTGACACAGGACGAGATAGACGGTATAATGACCCGCTCGATGAAACAGACGGAACGCTACAGACTGCTGAAGAAAGATGGCAAGTCGGCCAAAGAAATAGAAGAGATATTCAATACACCAATAGAAATGCAGGTGTTCACGTACGACGGCCTGAAGGACACCACCCTTTCGCCAATGGACTCTATTCGTTGGCAAAAGTATTTCCTGCGCTGCGGATTTATGTCAATGGATCCTCATAGCGGCCATGTAAAAGCATATGTGGGTGGTCCGGATTTCGCGAATTTCCAATACGACATGGTCAATAAGGGCAAACGCCAGGTGGGTTCTACCGTAAAACCGTATCTCTATACGCTGGCGATGTCGGAAGGAATGTGGCCCTGCGACAAGACGGTGAAACGGCAGATTACATTGGTAGACGGCAACGGCAACAATTGGACGCCCCGAAATGCGAACAAAGAGCATATTGGCGACACGGTAACACTCCAATGGGGCCTGCAAGCTTCGGATAACTGGATCTCCGCATATCTGATGGGGCAGTTTACTCCGGAACAGCTTGTAAGACTGATGAGAAGTTTCGGTATAGAAGGTCAGCTTGATCCTGTTGTATCGCTTTGTTTAGGTCCGTGTGAAATCAGCGTTCGGGAGATGGTTGACGCATATACGGTATTCCCCAACAAAGGCATTCGCGTAGAACCGCTTTATGTGACCAGAATCGAGGATAACAATGGCAATCTGCTGGCAACATTCGCCCCTGAAACGCATGAAGTAATTGACGAACTGACCAGCTATAAGATGGTTTATATGATGCGCAACGTAATCGATCACGGCACGGGCGTACGTGTACGCTACAAATACGGTGTAAATGCCCCTATGGGCGGCAAAACCGGTACAACCAATAACAACTCTGACGGTTGGTTCATGTGCTATACGCCTTCGCTGGTAAGCGGATGTTGGGTAGGTGGAGAAGATCGTGCTGTTCACTTTGACCGAATGGCAGAAGGTCAGGGTGCTTCTATGGCGCTTCCTATTGCTGCGCTCTATTTACAGAAAGTATTTGCTGATCCTTCGCTCGGATACAGTCAAACGGAACAGTTCGATATTCCTGCAGATTTTGATCCGAAGGCCGGTTGCCGATAAAGTGCAACCGAGTTGGCATGAAATATGCAATTCTCATTTGTGCGGCTTATAAAAATATAAAAAACGCCGCGAAGTAAGTATGCAAAAAACATTAAGAAATATATTCGCAACTGCATTTTGCGCTTTTTTATTTGTGCAATTCGCTGATGCTCAAATGAATACGGATAGATTGACCGCTATCGGCAGAAATGCGTTGTATTTTGACGACTATGTGGTGTCTATTCAGTATTTCAATCAAGTTATCAAGCTGAAACCGTACCTTGCTGAGCCTTATTTATATAGGGCAATTGCAAAGATTCAGTTGGGAGACCTGAACGGAGCAGAAGCCGATTGCAACAACGCACTCAAGAACAGTCCGTTTCTTGTGGGAGCATACTATACCCGTGGATTTGTGTACCGCCAAATGGAAAAATACGACAAAGCGGAGCAGGATTTCTCGGAGGCTCTTAATTTTGTGCCGGAAAACAAGACTTATCTGGCTCTGCGAGCCGATGTAAGAGCTCGCAAAAAAGATTATGACGGAGCATTGGAAGACATTGACTTTCTAATCCGGAAAGAGCCGGAAGGTGCATCGTGCATTTTTGAAAAGGGTGCCATATTATTGGAGAAAAAAGATACTTTGAGTGCGTTAGATTGCTTCAGCAAAGCTACCAAACTGGACAGTCAGAACGCGTCATGCTGGAGTGCTAAAGGTGTGGTCAATAGCATGTTAGGACGAGAAGATGAAGCATTGTTTGACTTGACACAATCCATAAATCTCGGCAGTACATGGGCCGGTGATTTCATCAACCGCGGTATCTTGTATTACCGGAAACATAACTTCCGAGCAGCCCTTGCCGATTATGATAAAGCCATCGAAATAAGTCCACGCGACCCACATATATACTATAATCGTGGTTTACTTCGTGAAGAGCTTGGCGACTACAACAATGCTTTGGCAGATTTGGATCGGTCGCTAGAACTTGATCCAGACAATACGGAAGTGCATTATCAGCGTGGTATGGTTAATCTGCGCCTCAATCAATGGAAAGCAGCAATCTCTGATTTTGATGCTATGATTGAACGCTATCCATACTTTTTACCATCGTATTATCTGGCAGCCCAGGCAAAGACTTCGCTTGGAGATAAGAAAGGTGCATTTATCTATAGGCAAAAAGCTGCTGACTTGGAGAAAGATAAAGAAAAAATATTGGCGGCTCAGAAGGTAAATACAGACGTGCAAAGTGCTGATGCTCAGCCACAAAAGAAAGATAGAAGAAAAGAATTCTCTAGCCATGCAGCTCAAAATCAAGGTGAACTTGAAGCAACAGACAAATATGCGTCAATTGCCCGTGGTGCAGTTCAGAAGCGTGATGCAGATGTGATAAATATGCCGAATATTGTACTGAGTTATTATGCACAGAAAGATCCGGTACGAACAAATGCATATTATCATTATCTGGTGGACGACTATAACCGATTGGGCATCCTTCCTTCCCCACTCCGCTTCACTTTGCAGGAGATCTCGCTTACAGCCGAAATGGTGAATCGTCATTTCGAGGAGATAAGCAAGTTGTCACAAGTAATCGACAAACTGAGGGGCGAGGATTTGAGCAAGAAGTCGCCTGCAGAGAAATTGCGCTACAGCCACTTGTTCTTCTCGCGTGCAGTGGAGTTTGCGCTTGTGCAGGATTATACGTCGGCTATCGAAGATGCCAGTTATTCACTTCTTCTGTCAGATAATCCTATCGTATATTTCTGCAGAGCAAACTGGCGATTCAAATTGCTTGAATACCAGCGCAGTAACGGAGATGAAATCAGTGCAGACTACCTGAAGCTCGAATTCGAGATGATTCTTCGCGACTATGATCAAGTAATGCTTAATCAACCGGATTTTGCGTTTGCTGCATACAACAAAGCAAATATGCTTTGCACCCAAAAAGACTTTAAGGCAGCAATTCAGCATTATACTACAGCGATAGAAGCCGATCCGGATTTTGCAGAAGCCTGGTTTAACAGAGGCCTAACATATATATTTACGGATGAACTTCAGCGCGGACTTAATGATTTGAGCAAAGCCGGCGAACTCGGTATGTATCAAGCATATAATATTATTGCCAAAATGCAATAAAAGCATCATGTGCAGACGTTTTTACATATTTATTGTGCTTTTGCTGTTTCAAACAGCCGGTCTTTCTGCGCAGGTACTTTATCAGATATCAGGAAACGGCAGCGAGAATCCTTCATATATACTTGCAACCAACAAGCTTACGGAGATCGTTTTTCTAGACACGATCCCGAATGTATTCAAATGCTATCAGCGATGCGACAAGGTTGTGACGGAGTTTGCAATGATTGATTACGATGCGATTGCAGCCCTCAGAAAAGCTGCTCTACTGCCAGATTCTGTCATATTATCTAATTTTTACACAGCAGAAGAATATAAACGAATCAATGACGCATTGGAACTCGGTTTGGGAATGGGACTAAATAAGTTGGGACGAATGAAACCATCATATTTGTCGGAGATGTACAGAAACGAATTACTCCGGAAATGGGCCGATTATATCGAAGACCGAAGTTCTGAACATTTCTTCGAGGCAGTCGCTCAACAAACCGACAAACCGATATTCGGACTAGATGATACGGGCGAGACCATGTATATGCTTTTTGACCGAGAGCCTTTTCATTGGCAATGTACGGAATTACTGCATATAGTGGATTATCCGGAACGTGAGGTAAAATTAGAAAAGCGATTGAGAGACCTGTACCAGCAAGGAAGATTACTAGACATGGTATACGAAATAAGCGGTCCGGATAATCTATCCACTCACTCGTATTCTGATTATCAGGTTTATTGCAAGCGCAACAAAGAATGGGTGAAACGCCTCGCTCCCTATCTGAAAGAAGGGAAAGCCTTCATTACATTGGATGCAACGTATTTAGCCGGGGAGCAAGGTCTTCTTGCTTTGCTAAAGAAAGCCGGATATAAGGTAAAGCCAGTAAACAGACATCCTATAAAATAAACATGAGCGCATGAAAGGAAAAAGGCTCTCCCATATGGGAGAGCCTTTTGTTTTGCATGAATCGGATTACATTCGAATAAGTTCGTATGCCTGAGTTCCAATGCCGATTTCCTCCGCATACTGCAAACCGGGCTTCCAATTGGTATCCGGATGGATGTGGTGGAACTTATCATCGGAATGATCATGATGATGCTCGTGGTCTGCTTCCTTCTCAGCAAGAATATTGTCGGTATGCAAAGTAGGAGCCGCATTCACAATATCCACGCAAGCTTGGTCGAGCGCAACAGGATCGAAGCTGCAAGCTATGCCAAGATCCGGCACAATTGCTGCATCATTATGACACCAACAGTCGCATTCCGGACTTACGTTCATAATGAAAGAGATGTGGAAATTCGGTTTATCTTTGAGTACAGCCTTTGCATACTCATCAATCTTGTAGTTGAGCAAGATACCGCTTTCCTGACCGTTCATCACAACACCTTCACTCTTGCAAAGAGCAACACACTGGCCACAACCAACACAATTATCAAGGTTGATCTGAGCTTTTTTGTTGGCTACATGAATTGCATCGTGATTGCAACTGCGCTCACAAATCTTACAGCCGATACACTTATCTTCCTGAGTACGCGGCTGAGCTGTTGCATGCATATCACGCTTTCCGGCTACACTACCCGATCCCATTCCGAGATTCTTGAGCGCGCCACCGAATCCCGCCATCTCATGTCCTTTAAAGTGATTCATGCTGATAACAATGTCGGCTTCAGCAATAGCAGCACCAATACGCGGTTCGGGGCAATATTTACCGTTGACATCAATAATGCGCTCGTCGTTACCACGAAGACCATCGGCAATAATCACATCACAATCAGTAACAATCGGATTGAAACCGTTGACCATTGCCGTATGAAGATGGTCAACTGCATTGTCGCGGCTGCCACTGTAAAGGGTATTGGCATCTGTGAGGAAAGGTTTACCTCCAAGTTCGCGAATCACACGAACAACGACAGCTGCATAATTCGGACGGATATATGCCAGATTGCCGAATTCGCCGAAATGAATCTTGATTGCAACAAACTTGTCTTTGAAATCAATTTGATCAATACCTGCTCGACGAATCATGCGCTCCAATTTCTGCAGAAGGTTGCTGTTGGGGTTCGTACGAAGGTTGGTGAAATAAACTTTGGATGGTTCCATACGTCGATTATTATAGGGAAAGTTATTTATATCGTTATAAAATGGATTGTCAAAGGGAAAGGGAGCAACGGGAAGAATATTGCTCGGAAAAAAAATATCCATCAATCCGCCAATTCGTTTTCTTAAGATAATACGGATTGAGGTAAGGACACAAGCGTATTTACAAATTTAAGAGCAGAAAAGCAGCCGCCCCAAGGCAGCTGCTTTTCTGTTTTTGAAACTGCTGCAGATCAGATCATAAGAGCTGCAACGAGAGCAAGAATTGCGTAGAACTCCGGAAGAGCTGCGTAGATCATGGTGTTGGTCTGAACATCATGGCCGGCAGCAATACCAGCGATACCGTTAGCGCAAACCATACCTTGACGGATAGCGGAGAATAGGCAAACGAGACCTACAGAAAGAC
>JAGHUE010000184.1 GCA_018064985.1 Candidatus Colicola faecequi
CTCAACGGCGTGAGCGGCACAGAGTTGCGGCTCGGAATCCAGAGCTACCGCGGCGTAGAATACGACCAAAAATAAACCAAACCGACGACTATGGAATTATGGAAAAAAATCATTTGGGGCACAGTGCTCGCTCTGGCAGGCGGGTATCTGGTGTTCAGCCTGCTTTTCTTCCGCACAAAGCGGCAGGAGCAGACGTGCAGACATCTCCGGGTGGAGATTACCGACAGAAAATCGAGGCAGTTCGCCACGGATGAAGAAATCCGACAGTTTATCGTTCGCCAGGGCATCAATCCGGAAGGGAGCGCCATCAGCGAGCAACGTTGCCACCAGATAGAAGAGGCAGCACTCCAGCATCCGATGGTCAGGACCGCCACATGTTACCCCACCCCCGGCGGCGATATTGTGGTAAGGCTTACGCAACGCGAACCGAAAATCCGCATCATGGGGGCAGACAACTACTACGTAGATGCCGACCGGCGAATCATGCAGGTGAGGAGCACAACCGCAGCCGACGTGCCGATCATCACAGGTCACGTATCTCAACGGATGGCGCAAGAAGAGCTCTTCGATTTCTGCGAATGGCTCGAAGATGACGACTTCTGGACCGCCCAAGTTGAGCAGATTCACGTAGCGGGCCCCAGCCGCATAGAGCTTGTCCCGCGTGTCGGTTCCGGCATCATCATTCTGGGTTCACTCAAAGAATACGAAGGCAAACTCCGCAAGCTGAAAGTGCTTTATCAGAAGGGGTTCTCGCGTTTCGGTTGGAAAGAATACAAGGAAATCGACCTGCGCTTCAAAGGGCAAGTCGTGTGCAGATAATATGGCAAAATTCAAGAGAAAAGAAGATGAGCACACCTCCGAGGGACTGCCTCTGGTAGGTATTGACTCGGGCAGCAGCAGCTTCAAACTGCTGGCTGCAGAGCCAACCGACCCGCAACATCCTTACGGATCGCAGTTGCGCATTGTAGCAGCCGACCAATCCACCCGATACCGCTGCGTGAAGAAAGGCATCATTCAGAATACGAGTGAGGCCAGCTACATGATCCGCGAATCGCTCCTGCTCCTGAGCAACCGCCTGCACATCGACAATCTGCCGACGGCATTCACCCTGCTTGGAGGAAAAACGATGCGTTGCATCGACGTGACCGTAAAGCGCGTGATGGGTTATCGCGGACCGATAAAAATGCAACTCATCGACGAGATGCAGAAAGAATGTCTGACGAAGGTGGACAAAGCTCCGAGCGCACAGCCGATAGCCAGCCTTGACGCCCGCGGAGCCGAGTTCCTCATCGACGACGAGGAGACCGTACACAATCTGGAAGCCGGACATGTACTGACCCGCGTACAGGGTGTCTATTCCACATTCTTCGGATCGCCCGATCTGCGGGAAAAAGTGACAGGCAGTTTCGAGCGTGCCGGCAAGTCGATTGAGCAATCCTTTGCCCGTCCGTCGGCTCTCCTCGAAGCGCTTGCGAGCGAGCAGGACGAACTGATCGGTGTAGCAATCATCGATATGGGTTCGGACACGACCACCATTTCCGTTTATAAAGGCGGCCATTTCCTCACCACGAAAGTGGCAGCACTCGGCGGCAACAACATCACGATGGACGTCCAGCAGCTCGGTATCAGCGCACAGAACGCAGAAAAGCTGAAGCTCCGCTTCGGAAGTGCATTCATGGAGGAAGAAGCTCCGAAGACCGTAAGAATTCCCAATGCCCGCGAAGGCGAGGAGCCAATCCTTGTGAAGACCGATTTCCTCTCAACGATTATCGTTTCCCGCTTGGAAGAAATCATGCAGCCTATCTTCGCCGAACTGAAAAAATTCGAAGACCAGATAGGCCAGGTATACATTACCGGCGGTGCCAGCAAAATGGCCAACATGGTGGAATACGTGCAGTCTCACACCACCCTGCCGGTGGCTTACGGCAGCCATGCCGATTGGCTCGACGAGCAAACCGAGCCGCAATTTTACGGACCGGAATATTCGGCCGTTGTCGGTTCGCTTCTCCTCGGTGCAAAATTCCGTCAGGAGCATCCGGGCAAAGCGCTCCCGGGCACGAAAGTGCCATCCGGAGGTAAGGGCATCATGAAGACGCTTACCGACCTTTTTACCCAAGAAAACAACTAAACGAACATAAGCAAACACAACCATATGGAAGACGAATTGTTACCCATCGATCTGGAAATTCCCGAAAGCAGTATCATCAAAGTAATGGGCGTTGGCGGCGGTGGCTGCAACGCAGTCAATTACCTCTACCGAACAGGCGTGGAAGGTGTAAGCTTCCTCGTCTGCAATACCGACCGACAGGCGCTCACGAAATCACCCGTTCCTTCAAAACTGCAACTTGGTCCCGGCCTCGGTGCCGGCGGCCGTCCTGAACGTGCAGAGGAATTCGCCAACGAAAGCAAGGACGCTATCCGTGAAGCCCTCAATGACGGAACACAGATGCTTTTCATCACCGCAGGTATGGGCGGCGGCACCGGTACCGGCGCCTCGCCTATCGTAGCGGAAGTGGCACAGGAAATGAACATCCTAACCGTCGGTATCGTTACGATTCCGTTCCAGTTCGAAGGTAAGAAAATCATCCGCAAGGCTCTTCGCGGCGTGGCTTCCCTGGCCGAGCACGTGGATGCTATCCTCGTGATCAACAACGAGAAACTGAAGAAAATCTATCCTGACTTCGACCTGCCGAACGCCTTCGACAAGTCGGACGAGGTGGTCAGCAATGCAGCCAAAGCCATTGCTGAAATCATCACGGTTCCGGGCTACATCAACACCGACTTCCAGGATGTGTACAACACCCTTAAAGATGGTGGCGTGGCTATCATGAATGTGGGAAAATCCACCGATCCGGAGCTTCGCATCACCCGGGCTATTCAGGACGCGCTCAACTCTCCGCTTGTCAACACCACCGACGTGAAAGGTGCCAGCCGCATCCTTCTCACGTTCTATTGCTCCCGCGAGAACGCCATCCGCATGCAGGAGCTTGACCAAATCAACAACTTCATTGACGCAGTGGGCGACGAAGTAGAAGTCAAGTGGGGCGCAAGTTACGACGAGACCCTCGGTGACGAAGTTCGCGTAACGGTAATCGCTACCGGCTATCAGGTAAGCGACATTCCGGGCATCGAGCAATGCGAGGAGCCTCAGCCCGTCGTTGTAGAAGTGGAGAAGAAGAGCATCGAAGATGCTATGAAGCATTTCTACAGCAACGACAGTCAACCTGAAGAAGAATCACCCAAGGCTGAAGAAACACCGGTTGAAGAACCCGTCCAGGAGGAAGTGCCGGCTGAAGATGTAGCAGAAGAAGAACCATCCGAAGAAGCGGCTGAAACTCCGGAAGAAGAGGTTATAGAAGACCTTGAAGCCGAGCCGGCGCCTGCTCCCGAGACTTCGCAGCCGAGCAACGTCATCAATTTCGAAGGTTCCGAATTCACCTTTGACCTCGACGAAGAGACTGAAAACCAGATCGATAACACTCCGGCATGGATGCGTCGTCGATAAACGGACTTTTACCTGAAAAACACCCATCATATGACTCATGACGAGATACTCCGCCTGCTGAAGCAGGAGGTAATTCCAGCCATTGGCTGTACGGAGCCGGTAGCCGTGGCGCTGTGCGTAGCACGAGCAAAAGAGTTGTTGGGCACTCGTCCGCAACATATCCGTGTTGTCCTCTCGAAAAATATCTACAAAAACGCGATGGCAGTTGGCATACCCAATACAGGTATGACAGGTCTGCCAATCGCCATCGCTCTGGGTGCAACCATCGGCAAAAGCGAGCTCAAACTCGAAGTGCTTCGCGACACCACCCGCCAAGCCGTAGACGAAGCCAAGCACTATCTGGACGAACTTGCGCTTGATATTACTGTCGATCCGGATGCTCCGGACATACTCTACATCCACACCGAGGCGGAAGCCGACGGCAAAAAAGCAGAAGCAACTATCAAGGGAGGGCACACCTGTTTTGTAGCAGACAAAAATGCATCTTCCATAGCGGCCGAGGAATCAAAAGAAAACAGCGATCTCACGCTCCGGCAGGTGTTTGACTACGCACAAACGGTCGATTTGGAAGACGTTCAGTTCCTGCTTGATGGCGCCAAGATGAACATGAGCGCAGCAGAACGCTCGTTCATGAACAACTACGGGCACGGCCTCGGTCGAATGCTCCACTCCGGCCAGTGCGCATCCATCTTCGGGGATACACTCTTCACCAAGATTCTCAGCTATACTTCCGGTGCCTGTGACGCCCGAATGGCCGGTGCCATGGTGCCGGTCATGTCCAACTCCGGCAGCGGCAATCAGGGAATAAGCTGCTCGGTTCCCGTATACATGTACGCATTGGAGCACAACTGCTTCGAGGAAGATACTCTCCGCGCCCTCACGCTCAGCAATCTGACCGAGATTTACATCAAACAATCGCTCGGACGCTTGTCGGCTCTCTGCGGCTGCGTCGTTGCCTCCACCGGTTCCGCAGTAGGCATCACCTACCTGATGGGAGGCGGCTACGAGGAAATTACCTTCGCAATAAAGAACATGATTGCCAACATCTCCGGCATGATCTGCGACGGCGCCAAGCCGGGTTGCTCGCTCAAAGTAACGAGCGGTGTTGCCACGGCCATCCTATCTGCGTCGCTGGCTATTCAGCACTCCTACGCAGCTGCCGATGAAGGTATCGTAGAGGAAGACATCGATCGGACTATCCGCAACCTCACCCGCATCGGCCGAGAGGGTATGGTACAGACCGATGACCTGATTCTCGACATCATGACCCACAAAGAATAACCCCCTTTCAGCAGGCAACCGCTCTGCCACAGGCAACCGGACAAAAAGCCCTCGCGCTCACACGCGAGGGCTTTTTATTCATTATTGCCCGAAGGGACCTTCAAGCCACTTCGATGGGACTTCCAAGCGACTTTCATTCCTCACTTATCGCACCTGCATTCCCGTTATCGTGTACACATTTTCACCCTGTCGGATAAACAGACGGCCGTCTTTCAAAACGATTTCCGCAGCCTTCTTCTCTACCTGTACAGCATCCAAATCCAGCGGCTTCGAGCAGTCCGTCTTCTGGGCAGCCCCGCCGGTCCAAGTGTAGCAGACGTCTTCATCCGTGAAAAGATCGGCCGTTTGCTCCGAACCGTTATTGAAGATGAAGTTCACCTCCGTCACTGCCGGATCAAACTGATAATAATAGTAGCCATCGGCATTCCGTGCCGTCAGTTCCGTACCCGGCCATTTGCCGGTCAGTTCACCAGCCGATGTCCACGAATACAGATTCACTTTCGTCCATGATGCCGGCTTATAGAACGACACAATAAGAGGAGTGGTCTGAGGAGCCTTGTAGGTGTATATGCGTGTATACACCTCTCCTTCCGAATTGGTGCCCTGCGCATAAGCCATGAAGGTGGTCGTACCGCTGATGCTTATTGGTGAGGAATAGGTCTGGCGAGTGTCCGATGTCCGAGGATCCGAGCCGTCAGTCGTAAAATAAACCGTTGCCTCTTCCGAGCCACCGACGGCAGAAAGTTCCACAATCATCGAATCCGTCTTGAAAGTAGTGCTCGGTGTGATGACCAAGCGAGGCGCCACTGCCGCAGTCAGACGAGTCCAGATGGCATATCCGTTTCCGCTGCATGCCTTCTGATAGCCGCTCTTCGTAATCGAAACGCGGTTCCCGAGTTCCAGCACAAGTGTACCGTTCGTTCCCGTCACGGTAGCGCGATAGCCTGAAGCGTCGCCTTCGTCCGAAACAGCCGACTCGGAATGAACCCCCACCTGATGACGGGCGACAATCATAGGAGCCAACGCAGCCTTGAGCTCTTTCCAATGCGGATAGAACACGCAAGGCACACCCGGCATAGAGAGCATAAACGCATTAGCTTCCAGCAAGTGATCACGGTTGGAGGCCTTCATCGAATTGCCTTTCCCGCAAAACTCGTTGTCGTCACGCTGATAGGAGTCGTGCGAGTCAATGAACGTGACGGCATATTTGCTCTTGCCGGCCCCCAACAGTCCCGAGCCACGGCAACCGCTGTAATTGCCGGCTGCGATGCCGTTGTTGAACGCCTGATATTTGGTACCGAAATCGAATGTAAGCGTATTCCAATGCGCATCAGCCAAACGAGACTGCAGGACTGCAGGATTGCCATCCCAGTACTCCATTACGGAGAAGTAAGCTTCTGCCGCATTGTTGTAGTCGGCTATATGCGAATTGTGAAAACCCTTGCAATAATCGTAACGAAAACCGTCATAACCTATCTCCTTACGGAGCCATTTGAGATAAGCCCGGCACATCTCCCGCACCTGAGCGTTATTATGATCCCAATCACGAGCCGCCCCATAGTTGGCTTCCGCGCCGTAGCCATCATCCGCATTGCCGGTAGCCCGGCCCCGGCAACTGCCCGCATTGGGGTCGGAATTCATCTCATCAGTATTGCAAATCCAATCCGGAGTAGGTGAAAATTGTCCGAATTCGCCAAAATCCAAATCATAGAAATCACACCAGCCCGACTTATTGTTCACATGGTTGACCACAATATCGGCCACCACTTTCGAACCACCTTCGTGAAGCGTTGCAATAAACTTCTGAAGATCGTCGCGCGTTCCCCAATCGGAGTTCTGATTGCTGTATTGAGAAGGATGGTAGCCCACTCCTCCCGATGATTTAGCTGAAGGCGGACACCACACAAGGTCGAAATAAGCAGCCATCTCGGCAGCCTGCTCCTGAAGAGTTTTCCATCGGGTATCGCCATGCAACTTGCCCGACTGATTGGAATCCCAATAGAATGCCTGGAGCATTACATCATGACACATCGGAGGAACAGCACCTGCATAGTCGGAAGGCACGTCTGTGGTGTCAACAGGCGTTGAACCACAACCTTCTGCAGCAGGGCCCACATACCAGAGGTCGTCCTCGTATTTGAGCTTGATATAGAAATCATATGTGCCGGCAGAAAGGCAATGCAGACCATCTGCTGCACAATTGAACTTCTGATATTCACCATACGGATCAATGGCAGTAATGGCCCAACCGACACCGGCTGTTTCATTGTAGCATGTAACGACCTCGCCTGCATTCACCGGAACACATGTAGCGACAAACTGATCACGGCCCTGAAAATCTTGCGAACCGGCAGGAGATGCCGGATAATGCGCAGTGCCTACCACGACGCTGTATTGTTGCGCATAAACGCCCAACGCAACAAAGGTCAGAACGATAAATAACAGTTTTTTCATACGAATCTGGCAGAGTGAATTAGCGAATCTGGCGACCGAGCGCATCGTACACGCTACCGTTGCACTCTATATACAGATGACCGTTTTCCATGAACTTACGATACAATGAAGACGGGAGTTCGATATTATTCACCGAGGTGATGACCGACGGGGTATAGTTCACACCTGCCGACATATATATTTCCATATTCGGGCCGGTGATTGCCAGCGTATAACCGGCCGGTACATTCGTATCGCGACCGCTACCCATGCGGAGAACAATGCTACCGTTGTGGCCGTTCACGGTGGCCGAATATGCACTGCCGGAAGCCGATTCATCCGTCACAACCGACTCATTATGAATACCGGCAGCCTTGCGGAGTGCAATCAGCTCATGGATTTCATCGCGGAACGTGTACCAATGCGGCCAGAAAACGCAGGGTGTACCGGGCATCATCAAAAGATAGGCATTGGCCTGAAGAATCTTCGGGCGGTTGCTCGAAAGAACTTTATTGTAGCCAATAAACTCGCTTCCCTGATTGTCGGAACGCTCGAAGGTATCGTGGTTGTCAATAAACGTAACCGCATATTTTTCCAACCCGATGCTACGCATACCTGCAGCCTTGAGCTTCGAATAGCTTCCCACGCCTATCGAACTGTTGAGGGTAAACTTGAGGCAGAAATCGAACACGGTGGTGTTGTATTTTGCCGATTGCAGATACATCTTCAGAGCAGAAGCATCGCCATCCCAATATTCGCCTACTGAGAAGAACGGTTCGGAAGAAAGGTTGTATTTGCTCACGAAAGAACCACTGTAGCCTTTCACCATGTCGTAGCGCCAGCCGTCGTACTGCATCGAATCACGCATCCAATTGAGGTAGGCTTTAATATAATCCTGCACATATTCGCTGGTGTGATCCAAATCGCGGCAACCGCCATCGTTGTCGCCCGTATCGGCATTGCCGTGCGGAAGCGAACGGCTGTCAGAGCCGGAATCCGTGAATGCCTCATCGCCGGAACAGATATGCTCGGAAGTGATTTGCCAGGTGCCGTAGCCTTCAAAGTTCTCAGGGGTGAAACTCTGCGCCCATCCGGAAGCCGATTGACGGTGATTGATGACGATGTCGGCAATCACTTTTACACCTTTGGAATGGAGGTTACCTATAAGCGAACGAAGTGCCTGCTTGCTACCCCATGCAGAGCCCTGGTTACTGTATGTTTTGGTGTAATAGCCCACACCTCCACCATAGCCTGATGGCGGAAGCCAGATAAGGTCGAAATCTTCTGCAATGGCATCCGCATAGTTGGCATCGAGGGTCGCCCATTTGGTATCGGAGTATTTCCGGTTGGACGTAGTATACGAATCCCAATAAAAGCCCTGAAGCATCACTCCCTCATACTCCGAAGGAACGCCAATCACAGCTACATCGGCCGTATCAAGCTCGTTGTGCCCGTCACCTTGGAGGCAAATGGCGGAACCGTCGAACGTGATAGTAAGGTTCTGTTGCTCGGTTGTTTGGAAGCAGACATTGCCATCACCATTGCCTATGGCCTGAATATTCGAATGAAGTTGGTCGAAATTGGTAAAGCCCCAATTGCGATCCCAGGTACCATTGGTAATCTTAAACTGATAACTGCCGGCAGGAACAGCCGAGAAGGTAATGGTGGAGAGATTGCCTTCGGAAGCCATGAGCGAACCGTTGGCTTGCCAGTTCTTGCCGTCACACCAAGGATTGCCTTGGCCGCCGTTACCGGCTACATAATAAGCAGAAAAAGAGGGGGAAATGACTGCCCATGCAGCCAAAAGAATAAAAAGTCTTTTCACGATATTGAGTACTATTTGATTCAAACAAAAATGCGACTGATTCGCATTATCAGCCGCAAATTTACTATTTTTTTGTTAATAAACAAAAGATTCCGAGAAAAAAGCTACTTTACATACGCTTTTTTTACGATTAACCGGCTCTCTTTCACCGAAAAACATACCTCATAACCATCGTAGCACAAGCCGTACTCACGCTCCGGGTCATCCTGATAAGCCGGCCGGGGATCCTGCGAAAGGATCTCGTCGAACGCAAGCCGGAGAGGTGATTCCACCGGAATCAGAGTCGAGGCTTCCGCTGTCCATGCAACAGACAGGCGATAGTCTTTAGGTGCCTCCGCAAAGCCATTCTGCGCATCTGGATGCGAATCAGAAAAACTGATGTACGGTTTGATGTCATAAATCGGTGTGCCATCAAGCAAGTCGGCTCCGCTAACCACCAGCACGAGCCCATCGTCCGTATCTTCTACTCGCAGCAGTTTTACCGACGTAAGCCCAATCGGATTGGGGCGATAAGGACTGCGGGTTGCGAACACACCCATGCGAGTGTTGCCACCCAACCGGGGTGGCCGAACCGTAGGGCTCCACTCCTCCTGATCGCCTTTATTAGCCGAGAAGCCCCAAAGAAGCCACAAGTGTGAAAAAGCCTCAATGCCCCGGAGCGCCTCACGAACGCGATAATCGGGCTCGAAGACAATGCGAGTCAGCAGCACGGACCCTTCACGGCTCTGACGAGGTATTCCGAACTTCTCGACAAAACCGTTGTGCGCCCTGGCAATGATATGGAGAGATGAAAGTGACATGTATATAAAAGAAAAAAGACTGCGTCGAGCAGTCTTTTGTGTGGTGCCAACGGGAATCGAACCAGTGACACAAGGATTTTCAGTCCTTTGCTCTACCAACTGAGCTATGGCACCAAAACAATTCGAAGAGCAACAACCTCCCTTAAACCTGTGTAAACCTCGGCGAGTCGTCGAGCACAAGCCTGCTCTTCTGAATTGCGGCTGCAAAGGTACTGCTTTTTTTTGAATTGGCAAAATTTTTGGACGAAAAAAGTTGAAAAAAGTTTATTTTTCTCGTTTTTTCGTCCAATTTTGTCAGTTCTGACCGAACAAATCAGCGCATATCGTTGACAAAAGCGCCCTTCTTATCGAGCTTGAAGGCCGGCTGTTCGGTCGAAAAAGCAGCGTTCTTGAAGCGGATTCTTGTGGTCTGCTTGCCCTCTCGGATTTGAATCTCCTGCGGAAGCAGATCACTCTTGCGAAGCTTCAATACAAAGCGTTGGATGCCTGCGTCTTTGCTGGCAGGAACGAAGTCGATCGACCAGCTCTTCTCATCGGCAGTACCGACGGAGAAGCGTAGTGCAGACGTCTTGAGAAGCGCCTTGGCAAAGAGCATCGGATTGGCCTCCAGAAGTTCCTCCTGCGAAGGTTCGCTGAGCGTGAGTTCATTGAGGTCTTCCTGATAGATATAGAGTGTCTTACCGTCGAAAGCAGCCTCCGTCTCGAGCATCGTAAGGACAAAGCGCGAACCGCGCATCTTCAACTCACCGCTGTAGGCAGTCTGCTGGGCTTGTCCGTCATTGATGCTGATGGCATATTCCGAGGCCAGAGTCTTCTCCTCTAGCTTCTGCATAAACTGCTGCACCACTTGCTGAGGCGTTTGAGCCATCATAGAAAGCGGCAGCAACATTATAATATATGTAAGGAGTCTCTTCATAAGCGGGATTGTTTTCCCTAAAGATGCAAAATGCGTGCCAACTTACATCAGACCGAGCTGACTGAATATTTCACGGAGAGCCATTTCGTCCTGAATGAGCACCTCACGCCCCTTCGAACCCTTGTTGGGGCCAACGACACCGGCAGCCTCGAGCTGGTCGGTAAGTTTGCCGGCACGATTATATCCAATCTCAAAGCGTCGCTGGAGTACAGAGGTAGAGCCTTGCTGGTTGTTAACCACGTAGCGTGCCACTTCTGCAAACATCGGGTCGAGTTTCTTCAAGTCGACAGAGCCCGGTGCCAGTTCCTCGCCGCCACCGCCTTCACCGCCTACGTATTCAGGCAATTCGTACGGACCGCTGTAGTGCTGCTGTTTTTCCACGTGCTCCACAATCTTGTCGACTTCAGGCGTATCCACAAAAGCACACTGCACGCGAGTAATATTACCGCCGCCGCTGTAAAGCAAGTCGCCTCGGCCG
Organism: Candidatus Colicola faecequi; assembly: GCA_018064985.1. GTDB lineage: Bacteria > Bacteroidota > Bacteroidia > Bacteroidales > Paludibacteraceae > Colicola > Colicola faecequi. The sequence continues at coordinate 11,239 of JAGHUE010000184.1, forward strand.
ATGAGCTGATCGGCACCCTTGGCATCAAGCACCGTACGGGAATCAACTACAGACTGCGTGCGGAGAGCGATGCGGGTAGGAATATTGGCCTTGATGACGCCTGTAACGATATTGACGGACGGACGCTGGGTGGCCAAAATCATGTGCATACCTACGGCACGGGCTTTCTGCGTGATGCGGGCAATCGGCTGCTCCACCTGTTTGCCGGCCTGCATGATG
>JAGHUE010000130.1 GCA_018064985.1 Candidatus Colicola faecequi
TTTCTGCTGCCATTCGGCCGGGCAGAAATCGGGTTGCAGGATATCGGTCAGTTTCATTTCTGGAGAATTTTCAGGAGTTCGCGGGCGATATATTCGCCGAGGAGCTTGTGCCCGAGGGCGTTGGGGTGAAGCCAATCGCCGTCGTGCCATTCGGGGCGGAGCTGCTCCGGATCGTTTGGGTCGGCCATGTAGGCATCTGCGTCGATTACCGCATCGAAGCCCGCTTCCTCGCGGATGAAGCGGTTGATCCGCTGGCGCAGCGCCTCGTGCTCAGGCGTATAGTAATAATGCCCTTTGAATGGGAGAATGGTGCAGGCGATCGCTTTGCTTCCCGCGTTGTGAATGCTTGATGCAATGCGCTGATACTCGTTACACATCGCCTGATAGGTGGCTGCCGTATCGGAACTGTTGCCGATGTCGTTTACACCGAGAAAGACGATAGCCGGTTGCTGATAATTGAGGTGATGGATTACATCTTTCTCCAAGCGGTCGTGCCCGCTCGGCCCTAAGCAACGCATGGTGAGGCAATTGCCGCCGATGCCGAAGTTGAGCAGGGAGAGGTCGTGGGGCAGAAGCAGCCCGTTGGCTGCATCGGTCAGGCGGTTCTGCCGGTCGGTGGTGCTGCCGCGGCCATCGGTGATGCTGTTGCCCAGCATAGGGATGCTGATGTGGCTGTCGGTAAAGGTGATGGCATCGGCCAAGGTATACCAGCAGACTGCGCGTTCGGCTCCGGAGAAATCCGTGCTCGGCGTAGCTTCGCCGCTGACGATATACGAGGTGGTGCGGCTGCCGGGATGCCCCGTCAGCTGTTCGGGAATCCGGTCGCCGTAGCAAATAGTGACGGACAGCAGTTGCCCCGGCTCCAAATGTATGCGGATGATGTCGGATGCGCAGCCGAATCCGGGCTGCAGAGTGCATCCGCGTTTCCCGAGGAACGAAAGATTGTGTGCCTGATTTGAGTCGATCGCTGAGCTGCTGCTGTCTACCGGGGCAACGTATACGGAGCGGATGTCCAGCGGTGTATCGCCATGCACGTTGCTCAGCCGCAGTATCAATGTTTCGCCGCCGGCTGAAAGCGGAATAATCTGCCTCACGGAGTTGCCGGCAAGGCCGCTTTTCGGCATGTCTTTGGGCTCTACGAATGTGGGCGCACATGCCCATGTATAGGTGGCCTCTGCAGTGCTTTCCTCCGTCTCCATCGGCCAGAGGTGGGATGGCTGCAGACCGCCGAGATCCAATACGATCTTCTGCATCACGATGCCGCCCATCAGCGGACGGACACGGAGCGTATGCATCATCTCTTGCTCCTTAAGCGCAAAGCGGGCGGAGATATCTATCACGTGGTCGAGCTGCCATTTGCCCAATTCGCCCCGGTAGTGTCCGTTGATATTGATGACCTGCTCCTCGGAGCCGTCGATGCTCAGGGCGATGCGGTGGCCTTCGGGAATGTAGTTGAGCGTGGCCGAGAGGCGGAGCATTACGGTGACGGAATCGTGCCCGGTGCAGGTGAAATCATATTCCACGGAGCATCCGTCGGTAGGCGACAGTACGGGCAGAGTGGTCAAACCGCTCAGCGTGCGGCCCATCTCGGGGATGACGGTCCAATGTGCGGAATCGCCCGAGGTGGAGCGCTGATAGTGCTCAGCCTCGATGCTAGCGTAGCCGAGTCGCGTATGGAAGCAAACGGGCGGCGCAGTTTTTGTGCCTCCAAGCGGCATGCGCATTTGCTGTCTGCAGCCCTTTTCTTCTATTTCCTCCCAAGGAATATACTCTTTCGGCAACCGTTTGCCGGCGAGCCATATCTCGGGCATCACGCGCTTGTCGGGCGTCTGCCAATAGGTGTAGCCTATTCGCTTCTCGTCCATCAGATGCCGCCATTTGCCGCCCGATATAGTGTCCCAACGGAGGGTCAGAAGCGAGTCGCGCTCGTAGCATTGGCTGACGATCTTGGCATATCGGTCTACCTGCTTTCCGTATGTTTTTCTGTCCCCCCGAGTATGTGCTACATGGGGGAGCGATCTGTACAGAACGCTGTTGGCTGCTTGCGCGAAGTACATGTTGTATAGGTTGGCGCAACCTTCGATAGGCATGCCGAGCAGCTGGAAATAGGCGGCCTGGAGCGAGTCGGGCAGCTTCTCCTCCAGCTGGCGAGCCCACATGCGGAGCCGGTTGTATTCTCCGTTGACGCGCCCCCACTCGCTGCCGTGCCAAAATGAATAGGTGTCCTTATTGAGGTTCTCCAGCGTGATGCGACGGTTGTAGAGCGGGTAGGTGCGGAGCAGGTAGGATGCCTCCCGGCCGTATTCCTCACCGAAGATGGAGGTGCAGAACGAGTCGGTATGCTGGATGAGATTGTCGGGGCGGAAGCGCTTGGGGTTCCATGCCATGTCGAGGAAGAACTGGATGGGGTACTCCATCGGCTTGAGGTCGCCTACGTTCACCACCCATATCTTCCGGATGCCCGATTCGTAGCAGAGGTTCATCTGCTCCCACACACGGGAGATGGGCGAGATATTGATCCACTTGGAGTTGCGCGGGTCGCCCACGTAGTCGAAGTGATAATACATGCCGAATCCGCCCTTTCTGTTGCGCATCTCGGGAGTAGGGATGCGTCGGACGTTGCCCCAGTTGTCGTCGCAGAAGAGGAGCGTCACGTCGTCGGGCACGCGCATGCCCTGATCGTAGTAGTCCTGCACCTCTTTGTAGAGCGCCCACACTTGCGGCACTTCTTCAGCGGGCCGCCCCATCTCTTCGGAGATGATTTGCCGCTGATCGCGGACGATGCGCTCGAGGAGCGCGCGGTTGTCGGCTGCCGATGGCATCTCCATATCGCCGTCGCCTCGCATGCCTATGGTGATGATGGTTTCCCAGTCTTTCGACCGCCGGATGCCTGTGCGCCAGAAATCCCGCAGCCCCTGCTCGTTGGTCACGTAGTTCCACTGTTTCTCCGTGCCGCCGCGCCGCTTCCAATCCTGCTGCGCGAGGTTCATCGGCTCGTGGTGGGAGGTGGACATTACGATGCCCATCGTGTTGGCCAGGCGACCGTTGTCTGGGTCATCGTCCCAAAACGCGTTGTTCCACATGGCAGGCCACATGAAGTTGCCTTTGAGGCGCAGAAGGAGCTCGAAGATGCGCTTGTAGAGCTTCGAGTTCTGCCCGCCGAACTGCTCGTTGCTCCACTCGCCGAAGCAGGGCCATTCGTCGTTGATGAAGATGCCTCGGTACTCCACGGCGGGCTCGCCGTCGGTGTAGACGCCCGGACGGATATAGATTTCTGGATGCTTCTCGCAAGGCACGTCCATCCACCATTGCCAGGGGCTGACGCCCATCTGGCGCGAGAGTTCGTAGATGCCGTAGATGGCGCCGCGCTTGTCCGATCCGGCGATGAAGAGCTTCTGCAGCATCGGCTGGTCGGGCGTCTGCGAAGGACAGACAATCAGGTATTTCTCGCGTTTCCCCTCCAGCAGGCTGAGGTCTATTCCTTCCCGCTGCAGCGCCTCGGCCAACCCTTTGTCGGCAACCGTGCCGACATATACCATGCCGAAGTTCAGGTTGGAGGTGCCGCTTACCTCAAGGATGTCTTCCCGGAGCGATTCGATGGCCATTTCGATGCCCTGGTCGGTGCTCAGGTTGACCACCGCAGCCATCTCTCCGTTTTCGGCCAGGCAGAAGCCGCCCGCTTCTTTTTGGAAGCTGACAAACTGCTCTGCTGCCCGGCCGGAAAGCGCCAAGCAGAGAAGCGTAAGCAGGAGCAAGAAGTGTTTGCGCATATATGCAACTTATTTCCAGAGTTTCTCGGTAAGGATAAGCAGATACTGCCGCCAGTTGCACCAAAGGTGTCCGCGGGACGACTCGTGATATTCGTAACGCATTCCGATTTCATCGAGTGTTTTGCGGAAATCGGCATTGGCCTGATAGAGGAAATCCTCGCGACCGATTCCGATCCAGAAGAGCGCGGGCTCTTTCTCTTTGAGCGTATGGAGTTTCTCCATGTAGTGCGCATAGGCGGGCGTCTCGTCTTTGAGATACTGATTGCCGAGGCCCGCCGACATGAGGGCTACGTAGTTGAACAGATCGGGGTGGTTGAGGGCAATGAAGAGCGTGTGGAAACCGCCCATCGAGAGGCCGGCCACTGCGCGGTATTTGCGCTCGGCAATGGTGCGGTAGTGATGGTCGGTATAGTTGACTATTTCGTCGAACGCCATCTCATAGTTGCCGTTCTTGTAGTTGCCCGGAATCTTATTGCTCATTACGGGGCGGAAGGCGAGGTTGTCGGGGGTCTCACCCGGAGCTGCCGGTACGGAGAAATTGCCGTTGGGCATCACTACCATCATCGGTCGTACGAGCCCTTTGGCAATCATGTTGTCCATGATGCGGGCTACATTGCCGAGCTCCACCCATGCAGTCTCATCGCCGCCGGAGCCGTGGAGCAGGTAGAGCACGGGGTAGCGCTCGCTGCTTTCGGCATAGCCGGCCGGGGTGTAGATGGAGAGTCGGCGCTGGGTGCCTGCCGCTTTCGACTTGTACCACACCTGGCTCATCGAACCGTGGGGTACGTCCTGCACCTGATAGAAATCGCCTGCACCTCCGCCGATGAAGAACACGCTGAACTGTGTACCCACGTCGCGGCGGACAAACGGATTGGTAGGGTCGAGGCCGTACACACCATCGATGCAGATGCGATACGTATACATCTCGGAAGGGAGCGCGGGAGTAGTGTAGGTCCAGATACCCTTCTTGTCTTTCTTCATTTTGCCTACACCGTTGAGCGCCTCCCAGTCGCCCCTGACTTCCACGTTCTTGGCTTTTGGGGCATTTACGATGAAGGTGACGGTGCCGTCGGCATTCACTACCGGCGATTGGATATCGCCTTCGCGGTAGGATGTGTTCTGCTGAGCAAAAGCCATCAGACAGCTCATTGCCAGGAGAATAACGAGGATTTTTTTCATGGGAATTAAATGGGGTATGGGGTTACTGTTTGTCGATGTCGATGAGGTGATAGGTGCGCGAACCGAGTCCGATCTGTTCGGCATAGTCGATGATATGCGTGCCGTGACGGCTGGCGATACGTTCCATAAGCGGTTGGTTGTCGTCGCCTTCTGCGGGGGTATGGTTGATTACCATATCGATGCATGCCTGGTCAACCGCAACGGGGTCGAGGCTGGCCATGATGCCCATGTCTTTGAGTTTGGGTGCTGCCGGATGTCCGTCGCAGTCGCAGTCGACCGACATGTTGTTCATTACGTCGATGTACACTACGCGTCCTTCCATATAGTCGTGTACTGCCTGTGCGGCAGCGGCCATCGATTCGAGGAAATCGTCCTGTTTGATGGTGGCGGCAGCCGGCCAGAATGCGGCGGGGTTGGTCCATTTGCCGGCCGAGTGAATATACACCTTGCCGCTGGTGGACGCCACACCGATGGAGGCGTTCTTCAACACACCGCCGAAGCCGCCCATTGCGTGCCCCTTGAAGTGCGCCAGGTTGATCATCCAGCGGTAGTTTTTCAGTTCATGCCATCGAAGTACGTAGTTACGGGGTTTCATGATTTTAACCGCAATCCGAAAGAGGCCGAAGTAAACAAAAAGTAAACAACGGAAAATGTATAGAACCCCTT
>JAGHUE010000192.1 GCA_018064985.1 Candidatus Colicola faecequi
TCCGGCTTCGTAGAGCTTTTGGTATTCCTGCTGGTCTTTCAGCTGGCTGAAGCCCTCGCGGATGGCCCCTTCCGTAAGGGAAGATATCCAAAGACGCTTAACCGGGCAGCTTACTCCCACTTTCTGCGTTACCCATCGCTGGATGAGCTCACCTTCCTGGCCGGCATCACCGCAGTTGATGATTTCGTCGGCTGCGAGCATCAGGGTGCGGATGGTATTGAATTGTTTCTGTACGCCTTTGTCGTCTGCCACTTTGATACCGAAGCGCTCGGGAATCATGGGCAGGGAACTCATGTTCCAGCTCTTCCATTGTGGAGCGTATTCGTGCGGATCAAGCAGGGCACAGAGATGGCCGAAGGTCCAGGTTACCTGATACCCGTTACCTTCCATATACCCGTCATGTGCTTGGGTTGCCCCGAGCACACGGGCGATATCTCTGCCTACTGACGGTTTTTCTGCTATACAAACAATCATGGTGCAAAGTTAGTGTAAAAAAATGAAATGAGCAAATAATTTGGCACAGATAGCGCGCGAGGGTGGCAAAAAATACACATCATGTGTTAATTTTTGCACACGTATGCGCGCGTTATTATGTAATTTTGCAGGCGATTAAGCAGGCGCATACGTTCGCCGGACAGTAAAGCAAACCAAAAATCAATATATCAATCTGTATTCATGAAAAAGATCCAATCCATTATCCGGTCGCTTGTGCTGGTGGTATTGCTCTCTCTGGGAGTGGCAGCCGAGGCAAAAGTGATTACCGGTACCGTAACGGATGAGACGGGTGAGACCATTATCTCAGCCTCCATCGTCGTAAAAGGAACTACCATCGGCACTGTGACCGACTTCGACGGCAACTACACCCTCGATGTTCCGGAAGATGCACAGACGCTTGTGTTCTCTTACATTGGCCTGCAGACGCAGGAAGTGGCTATCAGCGGAAACGTAATCAACGTTGTGCTCCGCGAAAATAGCGAAGTGCTCGAAGAAGTGGTTGTTACCGGTTACGGTACTACCAAGAAGCGCGACCTTGTGACTTCGGTTGCTTCCGTTGGCGCCGATCAGTTGAAAGACATTCCCGTTACGTCTGCAGCTGAAGCCCTTCAGGGCAAGCTTTCGGGTGTGAGCGTTACCACTACGGAAGGCTCTCCCGATGCCGACGTGAAAATCCGTGTGCGTGGTGGTACTTCGCTTACCCAATCGAGCGACCCGCTTTATATTGTCGACGGTTTCCAGGTTTCGTCTATCTCGGATATCGCTCCTTCCGATATTGCTTCGATGGACGTCCTGAAGGATGCTGCTGCTACCGCTATCTATGGTGCTCAGGGTGCTAACGGCGTAATCATCATTACCACCAAGGACTCCAAGAACGACGACGACAAGTTCAAGTTCACGGCCGACTATACCGGCTATATGGGCTGGAAGACGATGGCTAAGAAGTACGACATGCTCGATACCGACGACTTCGTGCTCATGCAGTACGAGTATGCTTATCTTTCGAAGGGGAAGAACAACATCGCTACCAATTTCCATCAGTATTTTGACGAGCGCTACGCCAAGAGCGGCGATAAAGATGACCTGATGTCGGTAGCCGACATTCAGGCTTATTGGCGCGGTCAGGAGACCGATTGGCAAGATGCTACGTTCGGTATCAATGGCATGAACTCCAATCATAATTTTTCGTTCAACGGCGGCAACAAGAAGGTGAAGTTCTCCTTCTCTTACAATCGTATTGACGATCAGGGAATCATGTACGGTTCGGATTACGACCGTAATAACTTGAGCGCTAAGATCAACTACAAGCCGATCAAGGACCTTACTTTGAGCTTCACTGCCCGCTATGCCAATACGGAAGTATGGGGCGCAGGCACGAATACCGCTCAGGATGCCGGTTCCAAGTCGGAAAGCCGTGTGCGCAACGCCATCGCTTATTCGCCGATTGAACTCTTTGCAAAGGACAATGTAGCCGGCTTGGATGACTACGAGTCGATGGGTTCGCTCTACGACCCGATCACCACGATCGACCACAACTACCGTCATAAGGTGGATAACAAAGTAAACGTACAGGGCTATATCCAGTATAAGTTCGCCAAGCTCTTCACCTGGAAGACGGAGGTGGGCTACGAATGGCGCGACGAAACGCAAGGCCGTTACTATGGCCCTACATCGTATTACAGCCGTGCAGGTGACGGCTACACCTACCTCAACCAGGCATTCCAGGAGCAGGGCGGTGCAGCAACCGATGCTTACGGCTATGGTCACGTTGTATACTCCGATTATCTGTCAAGCCGTTTCCGCGAGGCTACTACGCTTGATTACCACCAGAAGTTCAACGGATCGGATCATGATCTGAATATCTTGGTCGGTCAGGAAATCATTATGAACAAGGGTACTAACAACCTCCAGTATGGCTACGGCTATGACAAGAGTTGGGACGGTGCTACTTCTATCGATCATTTGAGCGAAGCCGTCCGTATGGAGAAGCGTACGATTATCGATCCTACCGACAATATGCTTTCGTTCTTCGCTCGTGCGAACTATATCCTTTTCAGCAGATACTATCTTACCGCTACGTTCCGTGCGGATGCTTCTACCCGTTTCCTCAAGAGCGCCGGCAACCAGTGGGGCTATTTCCCGTCTGTTGCTGTGGCATGGCGTATGATTGACGAACAGTGGATGGAGCCGGCACAGGAAGTGATGTCGAACTGGAAGTGGCGTTTCTCTTACGGTACTGCAGGTAACAACAACGTGGACCTCGGTTATCTTCGTCCGGAATATACCTCCAATACCATGGCTTACATGGAAGGATTCACGCATAAGCTTACCGATGGCGGAGCTGATGTGATTGCTGCCAACCAGAACCTGAAATGGGAGACCACCATTACCCGTGACTTGGGTATGGACTTCGGCTTCTTCAACGAACGACTCACCGGTACGTTTGATATTTATTGGAACAACACGAAAGACCTTATCCTGAAGTATAAGCTCGGTACCGGCGGCTACAACTACCAGTATCGCAACATCGGTTCTACCGAGAACAAGGGTCTGGAATTCTCGCTTAACGGCGTGGTACTCGATAAGAAGAGCAAGAGCCTTTCCTATAGCTTGAGCCTGAATGCCAATATCTCCGTCAATCGCAATAAGGTAGTTGACCTTGGTGGCATGGATGAATATTATGTTTCCACAAGCTGCTTCTCGTCCAACTATGCCAATACCGACTTCGAATACGTGCTCAAGCCGGGTTCTCCGGTTGGCGACATCTACGGCTATCAGTCCGACGGCTGGTGGACTCCGGAAGATTTCAGTTCTTATCGTGCATCGGATGGTGCATGGCTCGGTGCTGATGGCAAGCCTATCGAAACGAAACTCGGTAAAGCTCGTCCGGGTATGACCAAACTTGCCGGCGAGTTTGACGAGAACGGCAAATATATCGAGAACGAGCGTGTAGTCCTCGGCAATGCGCTGCCGAAGTTCAACGGCGGTTTCGGCTTGAACTTCAACATCGGTGGTGAAAGCTGGGGTAAAGTAGACTTTGCTGCTCAGTTCACTTACAACTACGGCAACGACGTATTGAACCTTTCCGCTCTCGATTACGGAACTATCTTCGACAAGTCGAAGCTCCGCAACAACTCGGCTTCTTTGGCTTACGGCAATCGCTATAGCATGTTTAATGCTGATGGCAGCTTCATCCCGGCAGCTGCTGTGGCCAACGACAAACAAATTGTGGAGGGCGATGAGTACATCAACCTCAAGAATATGCTCAGCCAGGCTAACGAAGGTGCAAAGGTGGCCAACCCGATCTCCGACAATATTGCTCTGACCGACCAGTTCGTTGAGGATGCAAGCTTCTTGCGTTTGAGCTCGCTCACCTTGGGTTACAGCCTCTCTCCTGCATGGATCAAGAAGGCTCACATCCAGACTGCCCGCATCTTCTTTACGGCAAGCAACCTTTTCTGCCTGACCAACTACTCGGGTGCTGATCCGGAAGTGGATACCCGTACTAAGGTCAATCCGTTGGCTGTGGGTGTTGACTTTTCTGCATTCCCGAAGAGCCGTGCATTCAACTTCGGTCTGAACCTCTCTTTCTAATCAATCAATAAACACAAGAATATGAAGACAATAAAATATATATTGAGTGCAGCAGTGGCGCTGTCGCTTTCTGCCTGCAACTTCTTCGAATCTAATTCGCCATCGGCTATCGACGGTTCTGTAGTCTTCGCCAGTGCGGACAGTACTGAGCTGGTGATTGCTGCCGTTTACGAGCAGTTCGGTCAGGATAAGAGCTACCGCAACCGTCTTGCTTGCGGCTACCAGGGTGTGAATACCGACGTAGAGCACTGCAGCAAAAACAGCGGCAAGGCAGAATGGGCTATTTATACGATGACTCCTACCAACGGCGACCTTTCCACTGCCGGCGGTAAAGACCCTTGGGGCTATCTGAACAACGCTATCGAGAAGTGCAACAACATCATCGAGGGCGTAGAGCAATACGGTAATCTGGATAACGAAAAGATGAGTTACCTCCTGGGCGAGGCCTATTTCCTCCGCTCGTTCTGCTATCTGGAGATGGTGAAGTTCTGGGGTGATATCCCGGCCCGCTTCGAGAGTATCTCAAAGAATCCTGCCGGTCTTGATCAGAAGAAAGAGGACCGCACCGTAGTGCTTGAGCATTTGCGTGGTGACCTGAAGCGTGCAGCAGAACTCATGCCTTGGAGCGAAAACTGCCCGGGTATGGCTAAGAACTATGTCGGCCGTCCGAGCAAAGCTGCTGCGTTGGCATTGTTGATGCGTTCCGACATGTATTATGCCGGTAAGGGTGTCCGTCCGGCCACTTGGCAGAACGGTCCGGAATGGCTTGCTCCTGACAACGTACGTAAGGAACTTTACGAAGAAGTGCTTTGGGCAGCCAGCCAGATTCTCGGTGAAGGCAAAGAAAGCGCTAAATTTCAGGCTAAGTATGAGGACGTCTTCAAGAAGGTATGCGCCGACGAAACCAACTATTACAATACCGAAGTGCTTTGGGAGATTCCGTTCTCCGACGGCGCTCGCGGTCAGGTGCTTCAGTATAACTGTCCGAAGTGCTCGGATGCAGTTGGCGGCCTTCGTAACAACGTTGGCGGTTCGTCTAACTCGGCTCTTACCATCGTTCCTACTCTCTATTATGATTTCGCTGACGGCGATGTCCGCCGCGACGTAACCATGCAGCCCAGCATCTGGGTGTATGACAATGGCGCCAAATACAATTCTTCGGCAGAAAAAGTGCTGCAGGCATTCCCCGATATGGCAGCTGATCTGTCTGCCGACTCGAAGACCAAGTTCCTCTATCAGAAGCAGCAGAGCATTGCCGACTGGTATGCTGCCAAGTATCGCGTAGAGTGGATGACCCGTGAGCGTACGGGCAACGATGACGGTGTGAATTATCCGATTATCCGTATGGCTGACGTGATGCTGATGGCAGCTGAGGCTACTCTCGGCGATATCCAGACCGGAGGCTCGGTTGTTCCGGCAGAGAAGTACGGTATTGACGGTCAAAGCCTTCTCAATCGCGTTCGCGCTCGCGCGGGCGTTCCTAATGTTGAATTGAATGCGAAAAACATCATGGATGAGCGAAAGTTCGAGCTCACCGGTGAGTATGTCCGCAAATACGATCTCATGCGTTGGGGCATTCTCCATACCGCAATGAAAGAAGCTAAGGCACGTCTTGCTCAGATGGATGCTCATGAGGGCGATTTCGCAGGTTTGCAGGATACCATCTACTTCAAGTATAAGCGTTGCGATGACTTTTCGATGCCGAACGTAAAGGGCTTTGTTATCGATGCCGTTTACGGCCTCAAGAAAGGCGAGAAGGGTGCTCCGGCTGACTTCAGTACTGCCGACGGTTGGGTGAAAACCTGTATTTATGAGAGCTCTTCTGACGGCCGTCAGTTGGCTCCGGTTAACTATACGCTCTACGACTACGACAATGAAGCATGCCTTCTTGGCCGTCAGTATTGGCCTATCTTCAGCACCAATGTAGGTGCTTCGAACGGCGCATTGTGGAACGACTATCTCTACGCAGCTAATTGATGAAGAAATCAATCTTGGGGCTGTTGCCCTTCCTGTTGATTGCCTGCGTGCAACCTACTCCCGACCCTGATCCGGAAGCCGCCAACGACCCCGTGCTCGTGGCTGCGTGCGATTGGATCAGGGGCGGCGGAGCTGGCACAACCGGCGGTGAAGGAGGATTGGTTTATCGCGTTACAAAGCTGACGGATGACAAGGACCCTGCTACTGGGCAACCTATGACCGGTACGCTCCGCTATGCTTGCAGTCAGAAAGGTCCACGTGTAGTGATCTTCACGGTGGCAGGTACGATTCATCTTACCTCTGAGCTGAAAATCACGGAAGGCGACCTTACCATTGCGGGACAGACGGCTCCGGGTGACGGAATTTGCGTGGCGGACTATCCCGTTACACTCAACAAGGCCAACAACGTTATCGTCCGCTTCATGCGTTTCCGTATGGGTGACGCGAAGAAAGTGGAAGGTGACGCTTTCGGCTGCAACAACTCTACCAATGTGGTTGTTGACCACTGCTCGATGTCATGGTCGACAGACGAATGTGTGAGCTGCTACGGCAACCGTAATTTTACCCTGCAAAACTGCTTCATTACGGAGTCGCTCACCAAATCGATCCATATCAAGGGCGACCATGGCTATGGTGGCATCTGGGGAGGTGAGAATGCCTCTTTTCACCACAATCTTCTGGCTCACCATTCGAGCCGTAACCCGCGCTTCGATCACGACTATGTGAACACTTTAGCCGGACCTATTGATTATATCAATAACGTGGTGTACAATTGGGGAGGCAACTCTACCTATGGCGGAGAAGGTTCGACCAAAGGCGGCGGTGGCCGGAAAATCAATTTTATCAACAATTATTACAAAGCCGGTCCTGCTTCTTCGGATAAATCCAGACTGATGGAGGTGTGGGCTTCGTGTGATAATTGTGTGGACAAGTTGGGCGGCACGGTAGAGTCTCCACATGTGTATCTGAACGGTAATGTAATGGACGGATACCCGGATGTTACTGCCAATAACTGGAGTGGTTTCCGCTATAAGACGGGCACCAGCGAGAGCAAGGTTCGCACCGACAGCCGCTATACGTTTGTCAATGCCTATGTAGCGGAAGAATCAGCGCAGGAGGCCTACGAGCATGTGTTGCAGAAGGGTGGTTGTTCTCTGGTTCGCGATGTATTGGACGAACAGGTGGTGCAGGATGTGCGGACGGGCACGTATAAGCATGCGGGGTCAAACGGAAGCAAGAACGGCCTTATCGATACGCAGGCAGATGCCGGAAGTTGGCCGGAACTGACAGGTACGAAGGCTGTTGATTCGGATGTTGACGGCATTCCCGATGAGTGGGAGACGGCACATGGTCTCGACCCGAAGAACAACAAAGACGCTGCTACCAAGACACTTGTATCGGGTCATACCAATATGGAAGTGTATTTGTGCGACATCGTGAAGCACTTAATGTGAGAAAAATAATTATTAACAATATTTACTAATCAAAACACACAAACAATTATGAAGAAATTCTTCTTTCTTGCAGCTGCGCTTGTTGCCGCTGCTACCATGAACGCACAGCACGCTGCTGTAACGTATCATTTTGACAACAATGAATCCACTTACTCCTTGAGCGGTTCGGAGGATGGCAATGCCTTCACTCCGTCTACGTACAGCATGGATGGTGTAGAAGGTGTGGCTTACAAGTTTACCGCTAGTGGCGACCAGAAAGGTTATCTTTATCTGGCAGCAGATGGCGATGTATTCTTTGAGTACAAAAACTCTTCTGACAAGGATAACGTAGTTAAATCAGGTCCTACCTATCTGCAAACAGACTCTAAGAACTTTGTTCTCAATGTAAAGAACCTTACTGCTGATGATGTAGTGTATATTCTTTATGGCGCAAAGGGCAGCACTGCTCCCGTTCTTGACAATGCCGGCAATGAGAACAGCGTTATTGTAGAAGGCGACAATTTTACCAACACCAACCCGAATAAGTGCGACAAAGACGGTTTGGATGCTGACAAGAACTATGGTCTTGCAGTTTTTGCAGTAAAGGCTGCTTCCAATGGTGGTGTGAAGATCAAGGAAACTGCCGGCGGTATGCGTGTTTACGCTGTATCGATCAACGAGATTCCGGAACTCAAGGGCGAAGAAAGTGCACTCGAGAATACTTCTGCAGTAAAGGCTGTTAAGGCGCTTGAGAACGGCCAGATCGTTATCATCAAGAATGGTGTACGCTACAACGTACTCGGTGCTAAGCTCTAATCCTTAGCATTGATAAAAGAAAAAGCCGCGGCATGATTGCTGCGGCTTTTTTTGTTGCCTTCTGAGTGGGTATGTCGGCCTGTTTTATTCGGCGGGCTTGCCGTTGTAGATAATTTCCGAGCAAGTCTTGTCGATGAAGTTTTTGGTTCCACCGGAGTAGGAACAATCGGTGAAGGTGAACTTCGTACAATGCGTGAGGCGGAGCGGTTCGCGGATCAGACCGTAGATATGAATGTTGGAGAATGTGCAGTCGTGGATGGGGAACCCTTTCATTCCGCTTGCATTGACAAAATTGCGTACGTTGACAGCTGTGATATTGCGGAAGGTGAAGTTGCCCCAATCGGGGAAATACGCTTCCTTGTTGTCACTGTCGGTAGCGCTACGACCTACTGCGCGATCCGCATAGCCGGATTCGAAGAAGATGGCATCCTCGAGAATGTTTTTCATGATGATATCTTCGCAGATGATGCTCTCGCACCAACCACCGCGACCGGGAGCCGATTTGAAGCGCAGACCGATATCCGTACCGTCGAATACGCAGTCCTTGACAATCATACGCTGCATACCGCCGGAGAATTCAGAACCGATAACGAAACCGCCGTGGGCGCGGTATACGGTGTCCTGACGAATGAGGAAGTCGCGGTTCGGACCACGCTTTACACCATCGGCGCCTACGCCGCCTTTCATGCAAATGCCGTCGTCACCGCAATTAATCTTGCAGTTGACTACAAGACATACCTGCGTGTTGCCGATATCCATGGCGTCGCCGTTCTGCGCCCACCACGGGCAGTCTACCGTTATACCGTCGATGATAAGGTTTTGAATGCGGGCTGGCACGAGGTGGAACTTAGGCGAATTGCGGAGCGTTACACCTTCAATCAGTACGTTTTTCGAGTCAGTGATATTTACCAGGTGATAGCGCATCTTCTCCTGTTCTTCCGGCGAAGAAGCGATGTTGGGGATGTTAAGATCTTTCTTCAAGTTGAACGGATACCAGAGGGTGTCTTTGCCGTTGGGAACGCAGCGACCACCAAGCGACTTTGCATGCTCCCACATGGCCTGGTCTTCTTCCGAGCCCTTCATTATTTTCTTGTATTTGATCGGGCGCCAGAAGAAACCTTGCCCGTCAATCACGCCCTGACCGGTAATACCGATATTTTCGGCTTTCGATGCCGCAATGCACGGACGTGCCTTCGTGGGGACATTGCCTTTCTTATCGGGCAGAACATAGAGCGATTTGTCTTCAGTGAAGAGGATTACAGCACCTTTGCTGAGGTGAAGATCGATGTTGCTCTTGAGCGTGAGCGGACCGGTCTTCCATGTGCCGCGCGGGATAACGAGATGCCCGCCGCCGGCAGCTGCCAGTTCGTCGATTGCAGTTTGGATGGCCTCAGTGGCGAGAACATCGGTGCCGGGAACGACGTTGAAGCGTTTGAGATAACTCTTCAGGTTGATTGTCGTGTCGGGGAAAACAACGGGTCTGACATGCTCAATCTCGAGGGGGAGATTTTCGTAGTACGTTTCATAAGGTGATTGCGCAAAAGCAGCAAATACGGTGCCGATCAGGAAAGCGGCCAAAAGAGTTGTGTGTTTCATTCTTTTATCGTGTACAGAAAAGGGCATGAACCGAAGACGAAGCTTGCCCGGGATATTATGTCTGCAAAAATACAATTATTTTGCCAAACATGCAAATGATGTCTGCCGATTTGTCATTTTTTCTCCAAAAAACAACAGTTGGTACACATTTTGCCCTCATAGAGGGTAAATAATTTGCATATGTCGTATTTTTTTAGTACCTTTGCCGTGCAAAGGTGTGCGGCTCGTTGCCGCTGATGGATGTATTCCGGTCCGGCCTTGCAAATTAAAACAGCAAATAATAAGCACTAAAATATGAATTTTGTAGAAATTGTAACTAAACTGTTCGGCAACAAATCGCAAAAAGATATGAAAGCGATTCGTCCGTACGTAGATCAGATCAACGCCATCTATCCTTCGATGCAGAAGCTCAGCAACGACGAGCTTCGTGAACGCACGGAGGCTATTAAGGCGAAGATTGCAGACAAAGTAAAGGGCCAGAAAGACGAGATCGCCCGGCTGAAAGCTTCCATCGAGGAACTGCCGATTGAGAAGCGCGAAAGCGTTTACAGAAAGGTGGACGATTTGGAAAAGGACGTGAAGAAACTTTATGAGGAAGTGCTCAACGAAGTGCTGCCGGAAGTGTTCGCTATCGTGAAAGATACAGCCCGCCGCTTTACCGAGAATGAGACGGTGGTGGTTACGGCAAACGATTTTGACCGTGACTTGGCTGCCCGCTTCGATTTCGTGGAGATTGAAGGCGACAAAGCTGTTTACCATAATCACTGGGAGGCCGGTGGTAACGAGATTACCTGGAACATGATCCACTACGATGTACAGCTCATCGGCGGTGTGGTTCTGCATCAGGGTAAGATTGCCGAGATGGCTACCGGTGAAGGTAAGACTCTCGTAGCAACTCTGCCGGTATTCCTCAATGCGCTCACGCACGAAGGTGTTCATGTGATTACCGTGAACGACTATCTGGCCAAGCGTGACTCGGAATGGAACGGCCCGATTTATATGTTCCACGGTCTGTCTGTGGATTGCATCGATAAGTATAAGCCGAATAGCGACGAACGTCGTAAGGCTTACCAATGTGATATCACGTTCGGCACAAACAACGAGTTCGGCTTTGACTACCTCCGCGATAATATGGCTACTTCGCCGATGGATCTTGTGCAACGCAAGCACAACTATGCTATCGTAGATGAGGTCGACTCTGTTTTGATTGACGATGCCCGTACTCCGCTCATTATCTCCGGTCCGATTCCGAAGGGTGAGGATCAGATGTTCGATGAATACAAGCATCGTGTGGAACTTCTTGTCCGTACTCAGCAGACTCTTACCAATAAATATCTGGCTGAAGCCAAGGCCAAGATGGCCAGTGCTGATAAGGCAGAACAGGAAGAAGGCGAATTGGCACTCTTCCGTTCTTACAAGGGTATGCCAAAGGCAAAAGCGCTTATCAAGTTCCTTTCCGAGCCGGGCATAAAGGTTCGCCTGCAGAAGATAGAAGAGTTCTACATGCAGGAGCAGAACAAGAACATGCATATCGCTACCGATCCGCTCTATTTCGTTATTGACGAGAAGAATAAGCAGATTGAGCTTACGGATAAGGGTGCCGAGACGCTTGCGGGCCAGACCGACGACCCGAACTTCTTCGTGTTGCCGGATGTGGGCTCCGAGATTGCAGAGCTTGAGAAAGAGAATCTGGACAAGGAACTGAAGATGCAGCGCAAGGACGAGATCATCGCCAACTATGCTGTGAAGTCGGAACGCGTACACACCGTCAATCAGCTTTTGAAAGCATATACCCTTTTCGAGAAGGATGTAGACTACGTGCTGATTGACAACGAAGTGAAGATCGTAGACGAGCAGACCGGCCGTATTATGGAAGGCCGTCGCTGGTCAGACGGTTTGCATCAGGCAGTGGAAGCCAAAGAAGGTGTAACGGTAGAAGGTGCTACGCAGACCTTTGCTACCATTACTCTCCAGAACTACTTCCGTATGTACAACAAACTGGCCGGTATGACCGGTACGGCAGAAACAGAAGCAGGTGAGTTCTGGAATATCTACAAGCTCGACGTAGTGGTAATCCCGACCAACCGTCCGATTGCCCGTCAGGATATGAACGACCGCATCTACCGCACCCGCCGCGAGAAATACAACGCAGTAATTGCAGAGGTGGAGCAGTTGATTGAAGCCGGTCGCCCGGTACTTGTAGGTACTACTTCGGTTGATGTCAGCGAACTCTTGAGCCGTATGCTCCGTATGCGCGGTATTCCTCACAACGTATTGAATGCCAAGCTCCATCAGAAGGAAGCGGAGATCGTAGCAGAAGCCGGTCGTAAGGGTATCGTCACGATTGCAACCAACATGGCAGGTCGTGGTACGGATATCAAGCTGACCCCGGAAGTAAAAGAAGCCGGAGGTCTTGCCATTATCGGTACGGAACGCCACGAGTCACGTCGTGTAGACCGTCAGCTCCGCGGCCGAAGCGGTCGTCAGGGTGACCCGGGTAGCTCTGTATTCTTTGTTTCGCTCGAAGACGACCTGATGCGACTTTTCGGTTCGGAGAAGATTGCCGGCTTGATGGATAAAATGGGCTTCCAGGAAGGCGAGATGATCGAGCATTCGATGATCAGTTCGTCTATCGAACGTGCTCAGAAGAAGGTGGAGGAGAACAACTTCGGTATCCGTAAGCACCTGCTCGAGTATGACGACGTGATGAACCAGCAGCGTAACGTCATCTACGGCAAACGTCATCATGCGCTCATGGGTGAACGTTTGGGCGTAGATATCACCAATATGATTTACGACGTGGTGGAATCTATCGTGGAAGACGCAAAGAACTCGCTTGATTACGAGTCGCTCGTTATGGATGTTCTTCAGGTATTTGCCATGGAGGTTCCGTTCGATGAGGATGACTTCCGCCGCAGCCGTGAGAACGACTTGGTAGAGAAGCTTGCAGTTGCTGCACTTGAAACGTTCAAGCGCAAGATGGATCTGCTTATGAAGATTGCCAACCCGGTAATCAAGAACGTATTCGAAAACCGCGGCGATCAGTATAAGAATATTCTCGTGCCTATTACTGACGGCCAGCGCACTTACAACGTGATCACTCCGCTCAAAGAGGCTTATGAGAACGACGGTCGTGAAGTGGTTCGCAGCTTCGAGAAGCAGACGCTTCTGTATATCATCGACGATGAATGGAAGGAGCATCTCCGTCAGCTCGACGAACTTCGTCACAGCGTGCAGACCGCTTCGTATGAGCAGAAAGATCCGCTTGTAATCTACAAGATAGAGTCGTTCAACCTCTTCCAGCAGATGCTCAACCGCTTCAACCGTCGCGCACTCGCTATTCTGCTCCGCGGTCAGATTGCCATCGCTCCGCAGCAGGAGGTTCGCCAGGCACAGGAGCCCAAGCATCAGGATATGAGCCGTTATCGCACTCAGAAGGATCAGGTTGTAAGCCAGGTAAGCCATACGCAAGCTCCGCAGATGGGTGCTACTTCTTCAAGCGCCAA
This sequence comes from Candidatus Colicola faecequi, assembly GCA_018064985.1. GTDB lineage: Bacteria > Bacteroidota > Bacteroidia > Bacteroidales > Paludibacteraceae > Colicola > Colicola faecequi. The sequence continues at coordinate 13,418 of JAGHUE010000192.1, forward strand.
TATCCAGACGGCTATGTCTGCAGCTAACGGACAGGATACCCGTCGCCAGCAGGTGACTCAGCCGATTCACGTGGAGAAGAAGATCCGTCCGAACGATCCGTGCCCGTGCGGAAGCGGCAAGAAGTATAAACAATGTCACGGTAAGATCTGATGGAACTGCTGTCTGTCGTTTGGGATTTCAATCCGATAGCGTTCACACTCGGGCCGCTCAGCGTTCGCTGGTATGGCCTGATGTGGGCACTTGGTATCTACCTTTGCTGGATGGTGGTTGATCAGCTGTACAAGCACGACCATTGCCCCGAAGATTGGATTGATAAAGTGTTCACCTACATGGTGATAGGTGTAATCGTAGGTGCTCGTCTGGGACATTGCTTCTTTTATGAGTGGCATTCTTGCGAGGCGCTCGGATTGGAGCCAATTCAAATCTTCGGATGGAATATTACCTACAGAAACCCGTATGTCGAGCATCCGTTTCAGCTGGTGAAAGTATGGGAAGGCGGATTGGCTTCTCACGGAGGAGCAATCGGCCTGATTCTGGCCGCTCTTCTGCTCGACCGGAAACATTTCCATAAGGGAATTCCCTGGTTTTTCGACCGATTGGTAATCGGAGTGGCTATCACGGCAACTCTTATCCGACTCGGAAACTTGTTCAACTCGGAAATCTACGGTGGTCCGACCGATCTGCCCTGGGGCTTTATTTTCGTACGTGACGGTCAGACCGTCCCCTGTCATCCGACGCAGATTTATGAAATGATTTATTGCATTGTGGCCGGTGTCGTTTCTGCGCTGATGTACTATAAGACCGATGCAGCCCGCCGACCGGGGCTGATTTTCGGTGTTTGGCTTGAGATCGTATTCTTTACCCGGTTCATGCTTGAATTCATCAAGTTCAACCAGGAGGCATTTGAGGCTAATTTCTTCCTCAATATGGGACAATTGCTGTCGCTTCCGTTTATCGCTTGGGGTATTTACCTCATCGTGATGGCGTATAAACGCCCGATGCTTCCGGAGCTGACGCCGGAACCGATTCGGCAAGCAACTGCGAAAACTAAAAAGAAGTGATTTGAAATAATGCGAATAAAAATTGTTATTATAGGTTTAATGCTGTCCTGCGTTGCATATGCGATGCAGGATGACTTTATTATACCAAGCGACTCGTTGGCAGCCGGCTTTGTGCCGGATTCTGTCAGAACGGAGCCTATGATGACAAGCGATACAGTGCGGAGCGGGGGATATGTGGAGCAGGCTAATGATGCGTATCTGCTAGATATTGTAGCGGTACAAGGTGCTGAACTTCAGGCTGCCGAGGCGCTGACAGAGGCTCAATTAATCGCGATGGACACTACTTCGCTTTTCCCTCCGCATATCGGATACAGCGATTCGCTCCGGATTGATTCCATACTGAATGCAAGAGGACGTACGACGGATTTGTGCTTGCCGATGCTTTATCGCAAGCAGCCGGCTATGAGTTTCCGCTCGCTCAAGTATGATTTCAAACCGGCAGGAGAGCCGGCGGTCCCTGAACGCAAGGTGGAGAAGGATGCGCGTGAGGAGCTCCGCAGATATATGACCACACGTGCAGCCGACTTGTATTCCGGAATGGAAGATCCTTCTGTGCTGGGAGAAATTCCGGAACTGGAAGAAAGCAAGTCGCTTTACGAGATGTATGTTCCGGTAAAGTCAATCGTCAAGGATACGGAAGCAGACCGGAAGGAACGTCTGGATGCCGTAAAAAACAAAAAGAATCCGTGGTACAAGGAATTGAGCACACTTCTGCAATTTACGCAAAACTATGTGTCGCAGAACTGGTATGAAGGCGGTAATTCGGCCTTTGCCATGTATGCGAGCGCGAAGGGCAAGATTCTGTACGACAACAAGAAATGGCTTACCTGGGAGAACACGGGCGAATGGGTAGCGGGCTTCAGTACCGTATCGGGTGACAGCCTGAGAAAGGTATGTACCACAGACGACCTCTTCCGTTTGTATTCGAAACTGGGTGTGAAGGTGGCCAACAAGATTTACGTTACGACCACGGGAGAATTCCGTACACAACTCTTCCGTACGTACAATGCCAATACGAAAAATATCAAGACTGGACCTTTCACTCCGCTCCGAATCAACTTGGCAATCGGTATTGATTACAAGCCGGTGAAGGGACTTTCTCTCGTGATTTCTCCGGCAGCGTATAAGCTTGTACACGCGGCAGATACGGTTCGCTCCAACTATACGTCGTACGGTATAAAGAAAGGTGAGAAGACGCTCAACCAGTTCGGTTCGTCGGTTCGCGTAGAATGGAAATGGAAGCCGCTGCGAGAAATCCAACTGGAAACCAACTTGTATACGTATACCAACTACCGTTCGCTTGAACTTGATTTGGAAATCAACTGCGACTTCATCATCAACCGCTTCATGTCGGCTCGTGTAACGCTTCATCCGCGCTATGATTCGGCCCTCATTTATCCGGGCGACGAGAAAGCAAAGATGCAGTTCAAGGAACTGGTGTCTATCGGTTTTGCGCATAAATTCTATTGATAAAAACACGTACGATTATGACGATCGCACTATTCGGAAATACGTATAAGCGTCAGACGCTCAATGAAGTAGAGCATCTGCTGGCTTTGCTGAAAGAAAAGGATATCCGTGTGCTGCTCTCGCAAGAGTTGAGGCATGAGATGAACCTGGTGTCGGATTACGAACCGTTTACCCGTGAAACGCAGGAAGAGGTGGCATTTGCTATTTCGGTAGGTGGTGACGGTACGTTTCTCACTACGGCTGCGGAAGTGGTGGAGAAAGACATTCCGATTCTGGGAATCAACTGCGGGCATCTGGGCTTCCTTACTGCTGCAACGACGGAGGATGTGGATGCAGTAGTGGATCGGGTGCTGGAAGGTGATTATGTGATCAGCGAGAGAAGCATGCTGCAAGTTTCGACTATCGGTGGCGGACACGTGATGATGCCTTATGCACTCAATGAAGTGGCCGTGCTGAAGCAGGAATTGAGCTCGATGATTTCCGTGGAGACGACGCTTGACGGAGAACACCTGCACACGTATAAAGCCGACGGTCTGGTGGTGTCTACTCCTACGGGTTCGACAGCTTACAACCTGTCGGCCGGCGGACCGCTTATCTCTCCGTATGTGAGTGCATTAGCGCTTACACCTATCGCTACGCACAGCTTGTATGTACGTCCGCTCATCATTCCGGATGACCGGAAGATAGAGATGAAAATCCACAGCCGTTCGGGCAGTTACCTGATCTCCGTAGACGGCCGCTCGCAAGCGCTGAAGGAAGAGGTTTCGCTGGTGGTGGAACGTGCTCCTTATACGGTAAAACTGATGATGCTTCCGGACAGAGGTTTCATAGAAACACTCAAGCAGAAACTGCTGTGGGGGCAAACGAATATACATTGATAATGGAAAAGAAAGATTTGCGAATCATATACATGGGAACCCCGGATTTTGCGGTGGCTTCCTTTGCAGCATTGGTGGAAAACGGCTACAATGTGGTGGCTTGTGTGACTATGCCGGACAAACCGGCAGGAAGAGGACATCATCTGCAGTATTCTCCTGTGAAAGAATATGCACTCGAACATCAGATTCCTGTACTTCAGCCGGAAAAACTGAAAGACGAGATGTTCTTGGAGGAGCTTCGCTCATATAATGCTGATTTGCAGATTGTTGTGGCATTCAGAATGCTTCCTGAGGTGGTGTGGAACATGCCACGATTGGGAACGTTCAATCTGCATGCTTCGCTTCTGCCGCAATACCGAGGAGCTGCTCCTATCAATTGGGCTGTGATCAATGGCGACAAGCGAACCGGTATTACCACTTTTTTCCTCAAGCACGAGATTGATACCGGCAACCTGATTCTCCAGCAGGAGATAGAGATCGGGGAAGACGAGAATGTGGGATCGGTTCACGATCGGCTGATGGAACTGGGTAAGGACCTGGTGCTCAAGACGGTAGATCTGATTATCGAAAGCGAGACGACCGGAGTGCCGGTGAAGACCACTCCTCAGGTGGAATCGGAGGATTTGCGTCCCGCTCCCAAAATCTTCAAGGAAACTTGCGAGATCGACTTCGGAAAGACTTCCGCTGAGGTGAAAAATTTCGTAAGAGGCTTATCACCTTATCCTGCAGCCTGGTGCAATCTCACCATAGGTGAGAAAACGTTCGAAAACGTAAAAGTATATGCAGTATGTCCGTCGAACGGAGGCAATCCGCTTTCGGTAAAGACGACTGACGGCTATGTGGATATTCTGGAACTTCAGGTGCCGGGCAAGAAGAGAATGGCAGCCCGCGATTTCCTGAACGGAATACGATAAAAGGAAGATTCAGCCGGTGGGACTACTGCCGACAATGACAGAATAAAAACTGCAAATCTGCAAAACTGCAAAAAAAGAAGTGCCGAGAAAGGGTATTTGGCGGTCGGTAATCGACACGCTTTGCGTAATTGTTTGATTTGCAAAATTGCATTCTTGCATAAAAAAGAATATGAATCCGCTCGAACTGATAGACAAATATTGCGAAGGACAGGATGAACTGAAGGAGGTGCTGCTGACGCATTCGCGTCAGGTGGCAGACCGTGCTCTGCGCATCGTGGATGCTCATCCGGAACTGGGAGCGGATCGGGATTTCGTGGAAGAAGCAGCTATGCTGCACGATATCGGTATTGTATTCGTGGACGCTCCGAGGATTCATTGCCACGGGACGCACAAATATATCGAACACGGCTATCTGGGTGCGGAACTTCTCCGGAAAGAAGGGCTTCCGCGCCATGCGGGTGTGGCCGAAAGACATACAGGTTCGGGCATTACGCTCGAGCAGGTGTTGCGCGAGGATTTGCCGCTTCCTCCGCAGGATTATTGCCCCCGTACGATAGAGGAGGAGATCGTGTGCTACGCGGATAAATTTTATTCGAAAACGCACTTGGGTGAGGAGTCGTCGTGGGAAAAAGTGCGCACTTCGATCTGGATGTACGGCTCGGATTCCGTGCAGCGGTTCGACAAGTGTCAGGTGCGTTTCGAGCCCGACCTTTTGAAATAAGGTTGGAAAAAAAGAAAAAAATAGGATATACACTTGTGTATATCGAAAAAAATCATTAACTTTGTAGCCAATTATGACGCAGTTAAGCGTAAATATCAATAAAGTAGCGACCTTGCGCAATGCGCGCGGGGGCAATACTCCGGACGTTCTGCAGTTTGCCAAAGACTGCGAATCGTTTGGTGCTCAGGGTATTACGGTTCATCCCCGTCCGGATGAACGTCATATCCGCCGCTCGGATGTGTATGCTATCAAGCAACATATCGGGGTGGAATTCAATATCGAGGGTTATCCTTCAGCCGATTTTGTCCGCCTCGTTTGCGAGGTTCATCCGGCTCAGGTGACGCTCGTGCCGGATGCTCCGGACCAGTTGACCAGCAACCATGGCTGGGATACGATCCACAACGAGCTGATGCTTTCGAAACTGGTGGAGACGTTCCACGCGGAAGGAATCCGGGTTTCGCTTTTCGTGGATGCCGATCCGCGGATGGTGGAAGGTGCCGCAAAGACGGGTGCCGACAGAGTGGAACTTTATACTGGCCCTTATGCCGAGCTCTTCCCGAAAGATCCGGCCGCAGCAATCGAGATGTACCGTCCGGCCGCAGAGAAAGCGAAGGAGCTGGGGCTCGGGCTGAATGCGGGACACGATCTGTCAATACCGAATCTGGGGCCGCTGGTAAAAGCCTTCCCGTGGATTGACGAAGTGTCGATCGGACACCAGCTGATAGCGGATGCTCTTTATCTGGGAATAAAAGAAACAATCAAACAATACAAAGCACAATTGTGACGAAGCGGGTTACCCGAAAGTCCACTCCAAGTCTACTGTAAGTCTACTCTGAGTCTACTGCAAAAAAGTCTTACACAAGTCTTACTTACGTCTTACTCGAGTCTTACAGAAAAAGGATGCGGAAAGTCGCATGAAAGTCGCATGGACGTCGCATGCCGGAGGTTCGGGAGAAAACGCTTCGAAACGGAAATTTTAAAACTTATTCTACAATGAATTTGCTTCAAATCGACACCTTAAATGCGATGCAGGGTGTGGCTGCTCAGGCAGTAGAACAGGAACCGATGAATCTTTTGAAAATGGCTCACTACGGCGGTTGGATTATGATCGTGCTGGGTGTGCTTCTCGCTTGGGCAATCTATCTTTTTGCAGAGCGCCTCGTGGTACTTCACAAGGCTCAGAAGGAAGACCGCTCGTTCATGGACCGCATCAAAGATTATATCCACGAAGGCAAAATCGATTCTGCTCTGAATCTTTGCCGCCAGACCAACACTCCTTCGAGCCGCATGGTAGAGAAGGGAATTACTCGTATCGGTCGCCCGATGCAGGACGTGATGGTAGCAATCGAGAACGTAGGTAACCTGGAGGTGGCAACGCTGGAGAAGAACCTCGTGATTATTGCTTCGATTTCTTCTATCGGCCCGATGATCGGCTTCCTCGGCACGGTAATCGGTATGGTACAGGTGTTCTACAACATGGCCGGCACCAACTCGGGTGTGATTGAGCTGAGCGCTCTTTCCGAGGGTATGTATCAGGCAATGGTAACGACCGTAGCCGGTTTGATCGTAGGTATTCTCTGCATCTTCGCGTATAACT
>JAGHUE010000008.1 GCA_018064985.1 Candidatus Colicola faecequi
TTCCCTATACTTTCCGCAACCCGCTCTACCACTGGACTCACCTCGAGCTCAAGACTGCTTTCGGTATTGACGAGCGTCTCAACCCCGAGACCGCACGCTCCATTTATGACCGTTGCAACGAGATGATCGCTACCGAAGACCGCTTCTGCCCCCGCGGAATGATGGAGCACTACAACGTGGAAGTAGTCTGCACCACCGATGACCCGGCCGACACTCTCGAATGGCACAAGGTCGTAAAAGAAGATCCCACCGCTAAGACCCGCATGCTTCCCACATGGCGTCCCGATGCAGGTATGAACATCGAAGCTGCCACCTGGAAAGCTTACATCGAGAAACTTGCAGCTGTAGCAGAAATGCCGATCTCCAGCTTTGCTGAACTCGTAGCCGCTCTCCAGAAGCGCCACGATTTCTTCAAGGAAATGGGTTGCCGTCTGTCCGACCACGGCATCGAGGAATTCTACGACGAGCCGTACACTTGCGACGAGATTGAGGCTATCATGAAGAAAGCCCTCGCCGGCGAAGCTCTTACCGCCTACGAAATCCGCCAGTACAAGCACGCCTACCTCCACGCTCAGGCTGAGATGGACCACGCTGCAGGCTGGACTCAGCAGTATCACTATGGCGCTATCCGTAACAACAACTCCCTCATGTTCGAGAAGCTCGGCGCTGACACCGGTTTCGACTCCATCGGCGAGTTCACCACCGCCAAAGCCATGAGCCACTTCCTCGACGAAATGAACCGCGAAGGCAAGCTCGCCAAGACCATCCTCTACAACCTCAACCCGTGTGCTAACGAAGTAATTGCCACCATGCTCGGCAACTTCCAGGACGGCTCCGTTGCCGGCAAGATCCAGTTCGGTTCCGGTTGGTGGTTCCTCGATCAGAAAGACGGCATGGAGAAGCAGATGATGGCTCTCTCCAACCTCGGTCTGCTCAGTCGCTTCGTAGGTATGCTCACCGACAGCCGCTCCTTCCCCTCTTATCCGCGTCACGAGTACTTCCGTCGCACCCTCTGCAACGTCCTCGGCAATGACATCGAGGCCGGTCTCATTCCGTTCACCGGTTACGAGAAAGAGCGCGTTTGCCAGATGGTAGAAGACATCTGCTACAACAACGCAAGAAATTATTTCAACTTCTAAACGGCAAGGCACCTCTGCTGCAATCGCGGCAGAGGTCGTTTCATCGAACATATTCAAACAAATGAAACACATCCCGTACTCGGCTATCATTGCCTGTTCACTCATGCTGATACCTTCCTGCAAACCGGAAGAAGAGGAAATCAACCTCGATATCACTGTAGAGAACATCTGCGGACATTGGGTAGAAAAACAAGTTACGTTTGACAATCGGACCTACGACTCCGACGGCTCCAGCACATACGATTTCCGTGCTGACGGCACTTTCCACTACACCAATCTCGACGAGGCCGCATACGACGGAACGTGGAAACTGGAAGGAACAGTCCTCACCAAAACGTATGAAGATGGGACAGGCACCATCAACGGGAAATACGATATCGACAAACTCACCGACCGCACCCTCATCCTCAGTCAGAAGGGAGGCGCGTCCACAACCTACAAACGCAAATAACAAACACATATCTCTATGGCAAAAATTATCACCCTTGGCGAGATTATGCTCCGCCTCAGCCCCAACGGCAATGACCGTTTCATCCAGACCGACGTTTTCCGCATCATCCCAGGCGGTGGCGAAGCCAACGTAGCCATCTCTTGCGCCAACTATGGCCACGAGGCTTACCTCGTAACCAAGCTCCCGAAGCACGAAATCGGCCAGATTGCTGTCAACTCGCTCCGTCGCTACGGTGTCAACACCAATTACATCGCTCGTGGTGGCGAGCGTATCGGCCTCTATTACTGCGAGACCGGCGCCTCCATGCGTCCCTCCAAGGTAATCTACGACCGCGCTCATTCCGCTATCGCTGAAGCCAACCCTGAAGACTTCGATTTCGATGCTATTATGGAAGGCGCTCAATGGTTCCACTGGTCCGGCATCACCCCCGCTATCTCCGACAAAGCTGCCGAGCTCACCCGTCTCGCTTGCGAAGCTGCTAAGCGCCACGGTGTTACCGTCAGCGTCGACCTCAACTTCCGTAAGAAACTGTGGACCAGCGAGAAAGCCATCTCCATCATGCGTCCGCTCATGAAATATGTAGACGTTTGCATCGGCAACGAAGAAGACGCTGAGCTTTGCCTCGGCTTCAAGCCCGACGCTGATGTTGAAGGCGGCGAGACCAATGCAGCAGGCTACGAAGGCATCTTCCGTCAGATGAAGGAAGAGTTCGGCTTCAAGTATGTTGTCAGCACCCTCCGCGAGTCCTTCTCCGCTACCCACAACGGCTGGAAGGCCCTCATCTTCGACGGCAAGGAATTCTATCAGTCGAAGCGCTACGAGATCAACCCGATCATCGACCGCGTAGGTGGTGGCGACTCCTTCTCCGGCGGTCTCATCCACGGTATGCTCAAGTATCCCGACAACCAGGGTGCTGCTCTCGAATTCGCTGTAGCTGCTTCCGCTCTCAAGCACACCATCAACGGTGACTACAACCTCGTTTCCGAGGACGAAGTACTCGCTCTCGCAGGTGGCAACGCTAACGGCCGCGTTCAGCGATAAATCTTAAAAAATCACACTTTTTGCCCGGCTTTTCCAAGAGCTACCTCGATGGGACTTTCATGCGACTTCCATGCGACTTTCATGCGGCTCAATCCGAAGCATCGGGCAGAACAAAAATCTTAAAAAATGGCAAAATTCGATAAATTCGAGGTGATGGCCAAAATCAAGGCCGCACCTATGGTTCCGGTTTTCTACAACAAAGACGTAGAAATCTGCAAGAACGTCATCAAGGCATGCTATGAAGGCGGTGTTCGCGCTTTCGAATTCACCAACCGCGGCGACTTCGCTCACGAGGTTCTCGGTGAGCTCTCCAAGTGGGTCAACAAAGAGTGCCCCGAGCTCGCTCTCGGTATCGGTTCCGTTGTTGACGCTCCTACAGCTGCGCTCTACCTCCAGCTCGGTGCCAACTTCGTTGTAGGTCCGCTCTTCAACCCCGACATCGCTGTTGTCTGCAACCGTCGTTGCGTTACCTACTGCCCCGGCTGCCTCACCCCGTCGGAAATCGGCAAGGCACAGGAAGTAGGTTGCGACTTCACCAAGGTCTTCCCGGGTGACGTTGTAGGCGCCAACCTTGTCAAGGGTGTTCTCGCTCCTATGCCATGGTCCAAGATCATGGTTACCGGCGGCGTAGCTCCCGAGAAGGACAACCTCGAGAAGTGGTTCAAAGCCGGCGTTTACTGCGTTGGCATGGGCTCTAAGCTCTTCCCGAAAGACGTAATCGCTGCAGGCAACTGGCAGGCTATTACCGACAAATGCCGCGAATGCTTCGACGCTATCGCAACTTTCTAACAATCAATACTATAACCAAAGCCTCCCGAACCGCTCGTTCGGGAGGCCTCAACACCTTTCATCATGACTACACAACAGAAACTGATGTCTAACTGGCGCTGGTGGCTCTGCTCGTTGCTCTTCGTGGCTACGACCGTCAACTACCTCGACCGCCAGGTGCTCTCCCTCACTTTCGAGGAATTTATCAAGCCGGAATTCCATTGGACCGACAACGATTACGGCACAATCACCTCTTTCTTCTCCATCTTCTACGCCATTGCATGCCTCTTCGCCGGCAAGTTCGTTGACTGGATGGGCACCAAGAAAGGCTACCTCATTGCCATCTTTGTATGGTCGTTCGGTGCTTGCCCCCACGCGCTCTGCGGATGGGCAACAATGACCATCGAGGGCTTCGAAAGCCTTGCTGCCATGAAGGCCGTTGAGGTAGGTTCCAATGCCGCTCTCGGTGTGGCAACCACGTCCGTTTACCTCTTCCTCCTCTGCCGTAGTATCCTCGCTCTCGGTGAGGCCGGCAACTTCCCGGCTGCTATCAAGGTGACTGCTGAATACTTCCCGAAGAAAGACCGCGCTTTTGCCACCTCTCTCTTCAACGCAGGCGCATCCGTAGGTGCTCTCGCAGCTCCGCTCTGCATCCCCACCCTCGCTAAGAGCCTCGGTTGGGAGTGGGCATTCATCATCATCGGTGGCCTCGGCTTCATCTGGATGTGCTTCTGGCAGTTCATGTACGACAAACCGGAATCCAGCAAGCATGTCAACGAAGCAGAGCTTCGCTACATCCGTCAGGACGAATCAGAAGCCGAGCAGGTAGCTTCCATCAAGGAAGAGAAGGCTATCCCCATGCTCAAGTGCTTCACCTTCCGTCAGACCTGGGCATTCATCGTAGGTAAGTTCTTCACCGACGGTGTATGGTGGTTCTTCCTCTTCTGGGCTCCTTCGTATTTCCAGAACCAGTTCGGCTACAAGGCATCTTCCGGCATGGGTCAGGCACTCATCTTCACCCTCTACGCTATCGTTACGTTCCTCTCCATCTTCGGCGGCTATCTGCCTAAGCTCTTCGTGGAGAAGAAGGGTATGGAGCCTTACAGCGGCCGTATGCTCGCTATGCTTATCTTCACCATCTTCCCGCTTTTCGCACTCGCTGCTCAGCCGATGGGTGCTATGAGCGCTTGGTGGCCGGCTATCTTCATCGGTTTGGCCGGCGCAGGTCATCAGGCTTGGTCCGCTAACCTCTTCTCGACTGTTGGCGACATGTTCCCGAAGTCCACTATCGCTACCATCACCGGCATCGGTGCAATGGCCGGCGGTATCGGTTCTATGCTCATTCAGAAGTCCGCCGGTGCGCTCTTCACCTATGCTGAAGAAGCAGGCGAAGCATTCCAGTTCATCGGCTTCTCCGGCAAACCGGCAGGTTACTTCATCATGTTCTGCTTCTGTGGTGTGGCTTACATCACTGCATGGGCACTCATGAAGGCGCTCGTTCCGAAATACAAGAAAGTGGAAGCATAATCCGGACACATTCATTTATGCAGTAATGCAGTTCTGCAATTCTGCAAAACTGCATTACTGCACAACAAAAAGCACGGCCATCCGGTCGTGCTTTTATATTTTGCTTCATCCGTTGCCCGGTTTTCCTGACGGCCGGGCTGTCTGTTCTCACATCAGGTAATCGGCCATTACCATAGCAGCCATAGCTTCAACCACGGCTGCGGCTCTAGCTGCCACACAGGCGTCGTGACGGCCTTTCACACTGATCTGCCGCATATTGCCCTCCACGTCTTTAGCCATCTGCGGAACGGAAATCGAAGGCGTCGGCTTGAAGACGCAACTGAAAACGATGTCTGTCCCGTCGGTTATTCCGCCGAGCATACCACCGGAAAACGCGTTGATTTCCGAACCTTTCTTCCCTACTCCGCCGAAGCCCGAACCGTATTCGAAGCCCTTGCAAGCATTAATGGAAAGCATGGCGTAAGCCAATCGCGCCTGCACCTTGTCGAAAATCGGTTCACCCAAAGCGGCAGGCACTCCGCTGATTGTGCAGCTGACAATGCCACCGATAGAATCGCCGGCAGACTGCACTTTCTGTATCTCGTCGGCAAAGCGTGCCGGATCGGTCTGCTTGCCCACCTGCGTCAGGAGTGCATTCACGAATACGCCTTTCTGCTCGAGAATCTGCTTGGCTATTGCACCGGCTACAACTCGGGAAGCCGTCTCGCGGGCGGATGCACGTCCACCGCCCCGGTAGTCGCGGATGCCGTATTTGACGAAATACGTGTAATCCGCATGGCCCGGACGGAAAACATCGCTGTATTCCGCATAGTCTTCTGCGCGCGTGTGCGCATTCCTTATCAAAAATGCGAGCGGAGTGCCGATCGTCACTCCGTCGACTAGGCCGCTCAACCACTCCACCTCATCAGGTTCGGACGAAGCTCGTGTGGAGCCTCCGGGAAGCGGGAAAACGCGGCCGTCTTCGAGTTTGACAGTCGCATGCGCACGGCGCTCCAGCTCCATGCGGATAGCTTCCTGATCGATATGCAAACCGGCCGGCAGGCCGTCTATCACGCCACCGATGGCAGGACCATGACTCTCACCGAAAGAGGTGAAGCGGAATTTGTTGCCGAAAGTATTGCTCATTCTGTTTGCTCAACTAAATTTTGGCAAAAGTACGAAAAAAACTTGATACATTCAAATTTTTTCTATAACTTTGCAAAAAATTATGTTCGTATGACCAACAAAGAGATATACAAAGCGTTGTGCGAGCGGGAAAATCTCCCGCTTTTCATGCAGTATTGGTGGCTCGAAGGCGTAAGTGCCGGACACGAGTGGGATGTACTTCTCGTTACGGAAGAACCGGTTGCGGAAGCAGAACAGGAGCAGCAGCCGAAAGTGCTGGCTGCCATGCCGTATGAAATCACCCGACGCTGGTGGATGCGCTATATAAACCAACCGGTGCTCTGTCCTTACGGTGGCATCTGGTTTGCACCCGAACTGGAAGACAATGCCGAACGGATTGACGACATGTGCCGACAGCTCGACAGTCAGCTTCAGGCACTCAAAGTGCGTGCCTATGGCCAGCATTTCCTGCCGGGAAGCCCGGCTGCCAAGTCGCTCGAGCAACTCGGATACAAATTTTCCAACCGCCGCACATATATCCTCGAAGACGTACAGGACCTCGACAAGGTGATAGCCGGCTTCTCACGCAACAAACGCAACAAGTTGCAGAAAAACACCGTCACCTACAACGTGGAGAACATCGATGCCGAAGAGTTCTTCCAATTCCATCATCTGACCGTTCTTCAGAAGAAACAGAAGCTTCAGTACAACCGTGAGACGCTTCTCGTAATGGCCGAGAAAGCGGCAGAGAAGGGATGCATCCGCATCTTCGGCGTAAAGAGTGCCGACCATGAGTTGCTGGCAGCTGCCGTTGTCGTATGGGATGACCGCTCCGTTTACCAGCTCATCAACACGTTCGATCACGATCACCCCGACTGCGGAGCGAGAGAACTCCTTACGCTGGAAGCCATCAAGCAAGCACGCGAACTCGGTTTGAAGCTCGATTTCACCTACCACCGCGACTACCTCAAGCATTACGGAGCCAAGCGTGCAGGCTACTTTGTTATCCAGCACGGTTCCTCTTTCCACATGCTGCTCCAGCGCTTCGACGCCTGGAAAAAGCGATATTGAACAAACGCCTTCTCCTGAAGGAAAAACCATAGCAGCTTGACCGACAAACAGGCATATTACGACTGGTGCGCCACGCAAACCGGGCTGCCGCTCTTCATGCAGGGGTGGTGGCTTGATGCTGTCAGCGAGGGGAAAGAGTGGACGGCTGTCCGCTTGCCCTCCGGCGCCATGATACCCATGCTGCTCAGAAAGCGTATGGGCATGCGTTTTGTACTGATGCCGCAGCAGACGCAGATCGGAGGCTACTGGGGCAATCAGGACAGCGCTTCCGAGATCGCTCAAGCCATCGACGGATTGCATCTCGATTATTACTACCAGAAATATCCGATTGGCCAGAGCAAGGCGCTCGAGCTTCGCGAAAAAGGATTCCACGTAGAAGAGATGATTACCTACCGGATAGAAGATCTCTCCAGCGAAGAAACTATCGTCAAGCGCTTCTCGGAAAACAAACGCAGACAACTGAAGAAAGCCGCCTCGCTGACGGTGGACTTCAGTCTGACGGCTGCAGAATTCTACCGTTTTCACTCCGAATGCCTGACGGCTCAGGGGAAACAGATTTCCTACTCCGAAACTTTCTGGATGCAACTTCATGCCGCATGCGAGCAGCATCAAGCAGGGCAGATTGTCGGGTTGCGCAATGAAGACGGGCGGCTGGTCGCTGCTGCTTTCCTCGTTTTCGACAAAAAAACCACTTATTACCTCATCCCTGCATACGATCCTTCTCTCGGCAACAACGGTTCGGGCGCCCGGCTCGTATTGGAAGCAATCCGTTTTGCGGCCAAGCATTCCGAGGCTTTCGACTTCGAAGGCAGCATGATTCCCGGAGTAGCGGAGCACTACCGGCAATTCGGTTCAGAAGCCCGCATCTACTACAGCGTAGAGAAAATCTATAATCCGCTTTTCCGCTTGCTCCTACTGGCGAATAAATGGCAAAGCAGACACAAACATTAACCTTTTCAATCAAGGCACAATACATGAAAGTTCTCTATCTCTCGGAATGGTATCCGCATCGCTATGACGCGATGCCGGGACTCTTCGTAAGAAAGCACGCGGCAGCAGCCGTGCGCCAGGGAGCGGATGTATGTGTACTTTATCTGCATCCGGACAAGCAGATAAAGGGAGAAGAAATAACGGAACAGACTACAGCCGGTATTCGGGAGATTTGCGTCTACTATGGGGGCTCCTATCTCAAAGCGCTGCAGAAAGGCTACAAAACACTCCGTGAGCGTTGGGGGATGCCGGACATCGTGCAGCTCAACGTACTCACCAAAAACGGACTGTTACCCCTATATCTCAATCTCAGATACGGGATACCTTATATAATTGTAGAGCATTGGAGCGGTTACCTGCCGGAAAACAACAGTTTCCGCGGCGGGCTGCACGGCCGGCTGATGAAGCTGATTGCCCAAAGGGCGAAATGCATTCTGCCAGTGAGTGAAGCGCTCGAGAATGCAATGAAAAACTGCGGAATACGTTGCGCACACTGGAGCAGAATCCACAATGTAGTGGACGATTTCTTCTTTGAAGAAAGAACAACAGAAGGCAAGCAAGAAAAATTTCAGTTTCTGCATGTGAGTTGCTTCGACGAACGCTCAAAGAACACGCAAGGCATCCTGCGAGCCGTTGATTTGCTCCAGAAAGAGCGGACGGACTTCGAGATACACTTTGTGGGTACAGGTCCGGATTTCGAATCAACTGTCAGACTGTCAGACCAACTCGGACTGACAGGAAAGATAGCCTTCTTTGAAGGCGAGAAGACTCCGCAGGAGGTGCATGAGGCCATGCTCAATAGCCAATGCTTCGTGCTTTTCTCGCGCTATGAGACTGCAGGCGTAGTGCTGGCAGAATGTCTCGCCAGCGGATTGCCCGTGATCGGCTCAAGAGCCGGAGCAATACCTGAAGTCGTCAGCAAACAGAACGGAGTGCTCGTCGAGAGTGAGAACACGGATCAATTGGCAACAGCCATGAGCAGAATGATCGACCATGCTGGCGAGTTCAGCAAAGCTGATATCCGCGCTATGGCCGGACGATACAGCGAAGAGGCAGTAGGAAAGATGCTGCTCGACACCTATACGAAATATGCGCATTAAGCACCTGATAATCACCCGATTCAACATCCAAATCAGTCGTACAAGAGAAGCCTCTCCGAGTGAAGAATGGATGCATGAGAGGTTGCGGCTCTTCGCAACCTACTGCCTGCCGTCGGTGGTGGCGCAGACAAAGCGTGACTTCACCTGGCTGCTGTTGCTTGACGAGCAGACTGCCGAACCGCTGATGCAGGAACTGCAGGAAATGATTGCCGAACATCCCTTCATCCGCATCCGAAAGACAGCCGCAACCAACGACCTGACAGCGCTTTACAAGCAGATAGCAGCAGAGGAAAAAGGGAATGCAGGCTGGCTGTTGACCACCCGACTGGACAACGATGACTGCATCAGTTTCGACTTTGTCGAATGCCTGAGAGCCGGCGCAGAAAAGGCGATAGAGAATCTTCAGGAGGAAGCTTCAGATAAGACTGCAGAGCGAAAATGCGTATTTTCCTACCCGACCGGTTGCCAGCTCTTCGAGAAAACGGAAGTGATGCTGCAGTTGCTCCAACCGAACAATCATTTCATCAGTCTGCTCGAACCGGCAGACGGGGATGCAAGAACGGTATTGGATTTCGACCACAGGGAAGTGGAAAAAATGCCGACAACACTGCTCCGGCAGGAAGACATCATGTGGGGAGAAGTGGTACACGGAGGCAATGTGCTGAACGGATTCACGCCTCATACTCCGACGAAAGTGGTGCATGTGGAAAAATTGCCATTCCCTGTCGATTTCAACAATTACAATAATTACAGGCGAAACAGGCGGGCCAGAGTGACGATGTATCTGGCCTACAGATGGCGCTCGGTGAAGAATCTCGCAAAGCGTATTTTCGGACGGAAATAGGGAGGATTAGCGGGCAAAGAGCACGACAAACAAGCACACCGAAGGATTTTTTTCAATTATTTATCGTTTTTTTTAGAAAAAAAAGCGGAAATACTTGCGTGTTTCACCAAAAATTAGTAAATTTGCAGCGCAATTCGTGGATTATGCCCTGTTAACCGGCGTCCGCCCGTTGAACGTAATATCAAAAAAGACACAATATGAACATCAAAAAGTCAAAAGAAGCTAGCCTTGAAAACAAGAAGTTGACTTACCTCTTGATGGGCTTCGCGTTCGTTCTCAGCCTCTGCTTCGTAGCACTCGAATGGACTGAGAAGCAGGTAACCGTGTATGACATCATTGAAGAACTCGGTTTCGAAGAAGAAATCGATGACATCATGCAGACTCAGCAGGACAACACTCCTCCCCCACCACAGCCGGAGCAGCAGATCCAGGAGATCGAAGCTCTTAACGTAGTAGAGGATAACGTTGAGACTCAGCACATCGAGATCAACACCGAGGACAATGACACGAAAATTGAAATCGCAGCTCCTGTACAGCAGGTTGTTGAAGAGGAAGAAGTAGAAGAAGAAGTCTTCGTCGTAGTAGAGAAGATGCCGGAGTTCCCGGGTGGACAGGCAGCTCTCTTCAAGTTCCTCAGCGAGAACGTTAAGTATCCTGTAATTGCTCAGGAGAACGGTATCCAGGGTCGTGTAATCTGCCAGTTCGTTGTAAACAAGGACGGCTCTATCGTTGACGTAGAAGTAGTTCGCACCGGTGGTGACGCTTCTCTCGACAAGGAGGCAGTTCGCGTAATCAAGTCGATGCCGAAGTGGCATCCTGGCCAACAGCGCGGCAAACCAGTACGTGTAAAGTATACCGTACCGGTAAACTTCAAGCTCCAATAATACGGGCGTTAGCCCCAAAGATAAAGGTCTCGCCGAATAAGCGAGACCTT
>JAGHUE010000081.1 GCA_018064985.1 Candidatus Colicola faecequi
ATCGGCACGGAAGATGACATTGCCACGATGCTGGATGCGGTCAACAACCCGCACAACGGCCTCACTTTCTGCGCCGGCAGTCTCTCCGCGGGCGAACACAACAACGTCTCGGCCATGGCCCGCCGCTTTGCCGACCGCACGCATTTCGTGCATCTGCGCTCGTGCCATATCTTCCCCGACGGCAATTTCACCGAAGCCTCCCATCTGGGCGGACGGGCCGACCTCGTGGAGCTCTGCCGCATCTTCGAAGAGGCGGAGCAGACGGGCAAGCCAAACAGCGGACATCGCCTGCCGATGCGCGTGGACCACGGCATGACCATGCTGGGCGACGAAGCCCGCGGCTACAATGCCGGGTATTCTTTCCTCGGCCGCATGTTCGCGCTCGGGCAGGTGCAGGGCATGATGGCAGCTGTTGACAAAGAGCTCGGCATCAGCTATCACCAACCAGGTTTCTGGGAATAAAAGCGCATTTTTTGGTAACATCAGCGCTTACACTAACCATTTTCACTAGCCTAGGTACGATTTTTGAAGGCTTTTCAGCGCTACAAACATATTACGCTACAAACTGAAAATATGAAGCATTTTTTAACGCATTTCATCCAACGGGTAAACACCACACCGGATCAGCCGGTTCTGACCGACTGGAAAGGTACAACCAACTATACTTACGCCACCCTTACGCAGCAAATGACGCGCATCGATGCGCTCCTCACCTCGCTCGACGTGCATGAGGGTGATCGCGTAGCCCTCTGCGGACGCAACAGTTCCAATTGGGGCGTGGCGTTTCTTACGCTCATGGCCAGCCGCCGCGTAGCCGTAAGCATCCTGCCCGACTTCACGCCGGAGGGCGTGCGCGACCTCGTAAACCATTCCGAGGCCAAGCTCCTTTTTTCCGGTGATGTCGTATGGAAGAACCTCACTGCAGGCGACACCACCCCCGAGATGCTGCTCCAGGCGATGCCGGCTCTCCGCGCTATCGTGGGGCTTACCGAATTTCAGCCTCTTGCGTTGCGCAACGAAGCCGATGCGGCTCTTTTCGTCCCCTTCTCTCTCCCCGAAGGAAGCGCAGTGGAAACCGGTTGGTGGCAGATAGGCGACCTCAATGAGCTCTGCCTGATCAACTATACCTCCGGCACCACTTCGTCGCCCAAGGGCGTCATGCTCACCTACGGCAACCTCTCCGCCAACGTGGAGCAGGTGTTCGGCCTTGTGGACAACGTAGCCGGCGAGTCGATTGTAAGTATCCTTCCGATGGCACATATGTATGGCCTCTGCGTCGAATTTCTCGGGGTAGTCCCCCTTGGCGTTCATATCCATTTTATCTCGAAAACCCCCACCCCCACCATCCTGGCAGCCGCTTTCGCCGAGATCCATCCGGTGGCGCTCGTTTGCGTGCCGCTCGTGCTTGAGAAGATCTTCCGCCAGAAAGTGCTCCCCATCGTAAAGAAGCCTGTCATGCGCTGCCTAATGCTCATCCCGGGCATCAGCCAGTTGCTCGGCAAGAAGATCCGCAACACCATCATTGCTGGTATGGGCGGACGCGTGCGCTATATCGTAATAGGTGGCGCAGCGCTCAACCAGGAGGTAGAAACGTGGATGCATCGCGTGAAGATCCCCTATATCGTAGGCTACGGCATGACCGAATGCGGTCCGCTGATTGCCGTAAGCCGGGTAGGCACGTTCGACCGCTTCAGCTGCGGGCGACAGGTGCCCGGCATGGAGCTCCGTATCGATTCGGAAGACCCGCAACGCATCGACGGTGAGATTCTCACCCGCGGCACCAATGTCATGCTCGGCTATTATAAAAACGAAGAAGCCACCCGCGCCACCTTCACCGAAGACGGTTGGCTCCGTACGGGCGACCTCGGTGTACTCAATAAGCGAGGCGACCTCTTCATCCGCGGACGCTCGAAGAACATGATCCTCGGTGCATCGGGACAGAATATCTACCCCGAGGAACTCGAAGACAAAGTCAACTCCATTCCGGGCGTGGTGGAAAGCGTGGTACTGGAGCGCGAGGGCCATCTGATCGCTCTCATCTATGCCGACCCCATCTACCGCCGTCGTCTGGGTGCAGAGAAGCTCGAGGCGCTCATCCAGAAGCGCCTCAAGCAGATCAACCACGAGCTCCCGATGTACAGCCAGATTAAGACCTTCGAGTTCGTAGCAGAAGAATTTGCCAAAACCCCGAAGCGCTCCATCAAGCGCTATCTCTACAAATAACAGCCCCGCCGGCACAAAGCAAAAGAAGACACCCGTTAGGATGTCTTCTTTTTTTTGAACGTTTATCAGTACCCGTGGAACTTTTCATCTCAAAAATAGCTTCCCTTGCCCTTTTAGGATGAAGGTCCAGCGCCTTATTTAGCGGGCCGATTGATGTCCGTGGACATCATAGAACTCCTTGTAAAGGGGCCGGGGATAAGGGCTTTTACTTCTGGTAGAAGCGGAGCATAGTCTGATATGCGTTTTCCACTTCTTCGCTTGCCACCTGCTTGCTCTCTACATCGATCTGCATCACGGGAGCTACATCCTTGCCCTGCATCGAGTCCCACTCGGGGAGTCCCTCGCCGTTCGGATTGCCGTTCTTGCAGAAGTTGGCGTAGAACGTGAGGAAAAGCTCGGAGATAGCATAGTCATCGTCATTCCAGGCATAAAACTCGTTGGTGGAGAGGTTGCCCATTGCATACTCGATATCTGCCGAATGCACAGCGCCTTTCGTGAAGTGCGGACGGGCCTCTTCTGCCTTCTTCTCCTCTTCCGTCTGCTTCTTCACACCGCCTGCCAGCGCAGCCGTGTAGCCTTCCATCTTGGCCGACGGATTGGGGCGCGCGTGGTTGTATTTATAGCGGTAAACGGGCTGCTGCTGCGCGTGAAGATACGAGAAATACCAGGTGCCGAAGCCGGTAAAGAGGTCGCCGCAGAGGTCGTTGGCGCGTTGAGAAAGCACGTCCTCGTCGGTGGTGATACCGTATGCTTCGAGAATCTCGTCGGTCATCTCGCCGAAGGTAGGAGCCATTGCCGCACGGAAATTGTCAATGGTCGGTTCATTGCCCCGGAGGTAACCTTCGGGCGAACCCTCCTGCGAGTTCCAACCCGCCAGAAGAGGCACCTGCGCCTGCTCTCCCTTGGCGAAGGTTTCGCATACGTCTTCCGCAAGGAAATAATGGTCTACTACGAGGCCACCCATGTTCATGCCCGGCATACGGTCAAGGAGCTCGTCTGCGCTCAGCGCACGTGCTTCTTCCAAGGATGCCACACCCGCATGCTCGAAAATCTGCAGACCGCGGGCATCCGCATCCTCCTGCGTGAGGGCGTGCATCGGGAGTGCATAAGCGCCCGACGAAAGCATTGCGCCCGCCAGATTGCCCTTCGAAAGCGGAGAGCACATCAATACGGAGACGGAGAACGAACCTGCCGACTCACCCACGATAGTGATGCGCTTGGGGTCGCCGCCAAAGGCGGAGATATTGTCTTTCACCCACTGAATAGCCGCAGCCTGGTCGAGGAAACCGTAGTTGCCGCTGCCCTTATACTCGGTTTCGGCTGTCAGTTCGGGGTGCGACATAAAGCCGAATACGCCTTCGCGGTAGTTGGCCGTAATGCTTACCACGCCCTTTCTCGCAAGGGCGGCACCATCATATCGGGGTTCCGAACCCGAACCGGCTACCAGGCCGCCGCCGTTGAAATAAATCAATACGGGCAGCCCCTCGTTCTGATACTGAGCAGGCGTCCAGATATTCAGGTAAAGGCAATCTTCCGAACGTCCGTTGCCACGGAAATTCATATCGCCGAACACGTTTTTCTGCATCGGGTCCGGACCGAAATCCTTGGCCTCGCGAACGCCCTCCCACGGAGCTGCAGGCTGCGGAGCTTTCCAGCGCAGGTCGCCTACGGGAGCTGCTGCAAACGGTACACCCAGATACATTTTGAGCATTCCTTGCTCGTCGGCAAAGCCCTCTACAAGGCCCTGCTGCGTCATCACCTGCAGGCCCAGTTCTTTTTTGCTCTGGCACGAAGCCAACGCCATGATAGCCAGCACGATAGCCGCCATCGGTTTCATAAGGTTTTTCATTGTAAATGCTATTTGTAGTTATTCATTTTTCTTGATATCGTCTGCGGAAAGGTGCGCTGTTTTTCTTTCCGACCGCTAAGGTACAAAAAACAAATGACCTACGCAAATAATTTTCACAAAATTATGCTTTATTGCAAGCAGATTGCATATTCATCCCGCTCCGCCACTTCCTTCGCTGCATATTATGCAATAGCGGATTGCATAAGAATTACAGCATATGATTAGCGTAAGATTAGCGTAGCATTAGCATAGGATTAGCACAGCATTCTCGAACAAAGAGCAGACTCTTGCAGGACTTTTTTCTGTGTTTTTATGCATGATTTATGCACAAAGAAGCATAATCCCGTTATTACAGACCAAATTTCATGTTTTGACAATATGCCATCAACCAAGGGCTCTCGTCCTGGTAGCAACAAAAAAAAGCACCGAGCCGATGCTTGGGGCTTTTCTATATTCTCCCGGTCGAGCCTCTCCACTCCCGCGGGCTCTCCCTATCGAAAGCCCAAGTCAAGGGCTTTCTTCACTTAACCGGACTCTTTCGAGTCCCGTAGCAACCGGACACAAAAGAAAAGCCCCGAGCCGAAGCTTGGGGCTTTTCTTTTGTGGTTGCTTAACCAGGACTCGAACCCAGACGAATCGCCAGTTAAGAAAATTTTCCTAACTTATTGATAATCAGTAGGCCTTTCGTTCTACTTTAGGATTATTTAGCAGTTCTCGACACGATTTTGACCCGTTTCAAACTGCTTTCAGGGCGCAAAATTACTAAAAGAAATCGACATATGCCACCTTCAGATCGTTCGAGCATAGCGAGATAAGACGTTTTTTGAGAGGTAATTTAATTTTAGGACGATTATGTTTTTCTTTTGCTATTTCGACCCTTCAAAATGGGCCTGTACTTTCCCAAATTTGTAACAAAAATGTGAAAAAATCGATGGTTTTCGTTGAAAATCGAGAAAAATCTTTCTTTTTTTGCATTTTCTTTGAAAGTAATTTGCATATGTCCTAAAAAAAGTGTAATTTTGTGCTCGATTTTTCCCGAATATATTACATAATAGGGACAAAATTAAGATTTATACTATGTATAAGAGTACGAAAGATATTGTCATGACACGCATTTCGCGTGGAGGAAGAGGACGCATTCTTTTCCTCCAGGATATGGATGGTGTGGCAGAGCATGAGTCGGTCAAGAAAGCTTTCCAACGTCTGACAAAGGAAGGTGTTTTGGTTCGTCTCACGCAGGGTATCTATTGGTATCCGAAGTACGATGATGAGCTTGGGCTTGGAATGCTTATGCCGAGCCGTGATGATATTGTGCGGGCAATCGCTCGTCGTGATAAGATTCGTGTGGCACCGAATGCTCCTTTCGCCCAGAATGCTTTGGGTTTGTCGACTCAAGTGCCTGCCAACACGGTTTACTATACAGATGGCCCCGGTCGCCGAATCAAGGTTGGGCAGGGAAAGGGTGTTCTCTTTCTTCATACCAGTGATATGTCTCGCTTCGCATTCCGATCGGATGTTATGCAACTTATCGTGACGGCGCTGACGGATTATGGTGAGAAAAGCGTAACCGACGCCCATTTGGAGACAATTCGTCCTTTCCTCGCTCACGTAACGGAAAAACAGTTTGCACATGATGTGAAATTGGCTCCTATATGGCTACAAGAAAAATTGAAAGCATTATGAAATACTCCTCATTAACATCAGAACAGCAATTGACCATCCTTAGTCAGGTCAATGCTCTAACCGGACAAGATCCGCAGAATATTGAGAAGGATTGGTGGGTAACGCAAGTGCTGCGTGTGCTGTTCTCGTTGCCGTATGCTGAGCACATATCCTTTAAGGGTGGTACCTCGCTCAGTAAGGCATGGAATTTGATTGACCGATTTTCTGAGGATATTGATATCGCTGTGTCGCGCGAGTATTTGGGATTCGCGGGTGAACTTAGCCGTACGCAAGTGAGTAACAAGCTACGTCGTGCTGCATGTACGTTTGTTCGCGAAACATTACAGAATGATGTACGCAACGGTCTGTTGGCTTTGGGTATTGAAGAGGAGAAGTTTACTGTTAGGGTAAATATCACCTCCGTTACTACTGTAGATCCCGAGGTTATCTATGTGGAATATCACTCGTGTCTGCCCAATTCAGTATATATCTCACATGCGGTGAAGATTGAAGTGAGCGGACGAAGCATGCATGAGCCGGTACAGAATGTGTTGCTGAAGTCTCTGGTCGATAAAGCCTTACCGCAGTCTAAGGTAGCTGAATCGTCTTTCCCCGTACATGTTGTGGTTCCGGAACGTACATTCCTTGAAAAAGTCATGCTACTTCATGAGGAGTTCGCGAAACCGATAGCAGAGGTTCGTACCGAACGCATGTCGCGTCACTTGTACGACCTGGAGCGCATGATGCGAACGGATATTATGGATAAGGCGCTTGCCGATGAGCAACTCTACCGCACGGTATTAGAGCATCGACGTAAGTTTATTGGTTTGAAGGGATTTGATTACGATACGCTCTATCCGCAGACCTTGTCACTTCGTATTCCGGCAGAGGTACTGCCACAATGGAAGCAAGATTACGAGACGATGCAAAAGACCATGATCTATGGTGATTCGTTGCCTTTTGATGAACTCTTGGTAAGAATCGCAGAATTAAATATGAAATTAAACAACTTGCAATATACTAAATAAAGTTATTTATGCCACTTACTGTCGGTCAAATAGACAAATTAGGGAAACGACTTAGAGAACAACAAGAAATATCGCAGCAAGATTTGGAACTTTTGCAAGAGTTTCGTAAGTCATATTCGGATGCTTTGCCATTTGTTTTCGAGTCCCTCCGAAAGTCAGCTATCAAAGTCGATGGACGTGCAATTGTTACATTTCGTATCAAACGAATTGACACGATAATTAACAAGTTGCGTCGTTTTGAGGGAAAGGAAGGTTGTGGAGATATGCGTCTCAGTAGAATGTGGGACATTGCAGGGTGTCGTTGTATAATATCAACCCCCAACGAACAGTCTATCTTTAAGTTGGTTAACAATGTCGTTAAGTCTAAAGAAATTATAGAAAGAAGAACTGCTAATGATTATGTAACTTCTCCTAAGCCCGATGGGTATCGCTCTTATCATATGTATGTTATGAGGGAAGGTACTGATAAACCTATCGAAATACAAATCCGAAACAAGGAAATGCACAACTGGGCAACTTTGGTTGAGATTTTTGATATTTTATATGGACTTGGTATTAAGGAAGGAAACAAAACAAATCGTCAGCAAGAGTTTCTATATCTGTTTTCGAAAAAAGATCAATTATCTGCTGAAGATTCGAGAAAACTGATTGAGATAGAGGACGAATTGCATGTTTTTGAAGACATGTGCCAGATGTTTTCAAAGAATTATTATCAGGTTCGCAAACAATGGGCTGTGCGAAAGAAAGGAGAAAATTTCCTGGTGTTAGAAGCAGGAAAAGGTTTTTCAACAACAATTGATGCTTTTTCTTCATTTGAAGAAGCGGAAGAGTGTTATTATAACAAATATCTGCAACGAAGAAATACTAATCTGGTTATGGTATATTCCAAGTCATCAGAATTTAGCGATATTTCTTTTGCGTATTCTAATTATATTCTTTCTGTTCACTCATTTTTCTTTGACTATAAAAAAATTATTGAAGAATGTTTGATATATGCAACAGAAGAAAATAATACCCGGAAAATATTGCATTTTTTACGAGTTTATAAACGAACCATTCTTAAGTATTTCGACTGTATTCATGACGAGATAGCAGCACTTAATCTATCATCTAGGCATGAAAATGGTATAAAGATATATCAAGAGGAGTGGAATAGCGATTTAAATAAGGAGTTAAATAAATGGCAGGAATCGGTTAGAACGTTTACCAATAAATTGTCTCGATCTGTTTCCAAAATGAACAACTCAACATTTCATATGTGGCTATTCAAATTTTACTTTAGAAGGATGACCAAGGGAATACAGCGAAAAATGAACAATTAATTAACATCTTTTAGATTTGCAAATTACCAGAAATTCTTTAATAACGTCCAAATCTCATAAAAAGTGCAGATTTGGACGTTATTCTTAATGTTATTCCTCTTTTTTAGGAGTATCGTATAACGTCTCCTCCCGTATCTCATCCTCCTTAATTTTAGCGTACTTCTTATGCACGCGTGCCTGACGCTTCTCCTCGGGGGTAGGGTTCGTGTAAACCTTGGGCGCGTCGGTGCCCTTGATGTATGGCACTATCAGTTTAAACTCCGGTAGCGGCTCCAGTTCGGAGATGGCTTCCGGATGGTTCTGTATGTAGCGCAGGCGACTTTCCAGTTCTGCTACACGGTGCTTCAGCTGATCGAGTAGGTATTCGTTCGTATCTACCATCATCTGCCGGGCGCTGATCTCCGTCTCCTGATAACGAACCATCCGCTTGAGAAACGCCTTCTCCATGTCCGCCTCATCGTCCAAATTCGCGTACACGCCCTTTCGTATAAAGAAGGTGAAGCAGAGTGCCTCGCGCTGCAAGCAGCTATGGCACTCGGCGATAGCGAAGCGGAACACGTCGAACGAAGTGAGCGATCGTTCGAGCTCCGCGAGATTAGAAGTGGAGGCGGCACTCCACTGGCCCGCAAGGGACAAAGGCGATTCAGGCCGCCCATGCTACGTGAGGATATGCCCCTTCCGGCGGAAGCCGTTTTCCCCGTTTCATCGGGGGCACCTCTTCTCTCGCGAACAGGTTCACGTAGCACACTAAGTTTAACCATCAAAGGGAGAAAGCAATTCCTTCCAAGGCACAAAACCTATACAATTTCATCGGTCAATCTGTAGGCGGTTTTCTTGGCAATCCTGCCCTTGCAAATTTTGTAGGCGGATTCTGTTGGATTCATAGCCGCCTTGATACCGGCAACCAACTTCATGTCTCTTCGCAGGAACTTATCTGCCAGAACGACCAAATTATTGCCCTTTACGACACCGCCGAGCGGCGTCTCGCTGTTGCGGAGAGCTATGGTGCTGATTTTCGTAATACGGTGGTTCTGCGCCCCAATAATTCAGATGCTGCGGCTCTTGAAGAATTTGGGATCAGCTCTCGTCGAACCGATAGTTCCAGTGCTCTCGTTTCTATTGCTATCAATAGCATCGAGTGCAATGGGATCACGGTGCTTGCCGGAGGTGATTCGTTGAACATTAAGTCCGGCGATGCATTGAAGATCTATGGACAAGGCTTATCAGCTACTAATGCCTCCGTTAGTCTCAACGGAACAGCCCTTTCGTCTGGCATCACCTGCACTGCTGGAGTCATGACGGTCTCTGTCCCGGCTTCGTTCACAACGGCTACCGAATTAACTCGTGTCGTCATTACCTGTGATGATTCCGATGGCGCCACCCTCACTGCTTCCGCACGTTTTGGCGCAGCAGTAGGTGCTGTAAGTTCGTCTTCCCGCAATGGTGGCACTTCCGGTCCCCGTATGTAATTGCCATTCAAACCTAAACCTGTTCCCTCACCCTTATGGTGCTTCCCCCCGTCCCCCGATATGTCTCATACCGGGGGATGTTGTTATTGTTGTCACAATAGTAGCACAAAGATGTTGGCGCATATCGCTTTTATCGCACCATGTACCGACGTTCCACTATCAAAATCTTCTTGAATGAAGACGGATCCTGTTCATGAATATTAGCACATTCCCCCTCCAAAACGCAGAAAAATCTCATTTTCTTACCCCAAAATTTGCATATATCCGAAAAAAAAGTGTAATTTTGCAGTAAATTAGCAAAATTAAGTTCGTATGAAAAAATTGTTTTTACTTTTTGCCTTGGCAGTATTTGCTGTGGAACTCTCTGCACAAATTGAAGTTAAGAAAGAGGAGTTCCCGAGTTATCAAGGAGTTGTTACCGTTGATGGTAAGTCTGCCTCAGATTTATACTCCGGTTTAAAATTATGGATGGCTGAAGCTTTTGTTTCTGCACAAGATGTCCTTCAGTTGGACGACAAAGATAATGCTCTCCTTGTTATAAAAGGTAATATTCCTGTGACGATAAAGATTATGACAGGTCCTTATACCTTCCACGCTCAACTTTCTATTCGCTTGGAGTCAAAGGACAATCGCTTCCGTTACACTATTGAAGTCAATCATATTGTGGATCCGGCTGCTCCTAATGCAGGTGATATGATAAATACTATCAATAAAAAGCCTAACAGCAAGTATGCTATTGGTGCTATCGAGCAGACTACTGCCTCAGTAAATGCCCTTGTGCAAAATATGTATAGTAAGTTGAATAGTACATTATCTCCTACGGAAGAAGACTGGTAAGCATTTTGCGTCTTTTCGTACACGCGTATAAATCCGTAACTTTGCGGCACTAAACCGCAAAGCTATGGATTTTTCTTTTAACAGCGTGGTCGATGTACCACAACTCAAAGCCCGTGCAATCTTCGTCACGGATACCACCACACTCTTCAAGGAGGATGGTGAAATCTCGCCCATTCAGTTGGACGATCATACTTCGTATATCCCTTGGGGCGCTGACAACCTCTTGCCCTACAATGTGCTCAAGAAGATAGAGCAGGATGATTAGGCAACAAAAAAAAGCACCGAGCCGATGCTTGGGGCTTTTCTATATTCTCCCGGTCGAGATTCTCCACTCCCGCGGGCTCTCCCTATCGAAAGCCCAAGTCAAGGGCTTTCTTCACTTAACCGGACTCTTTCGAGTCCTGGAGCAACCAGACACAAAAGAAAAAGCCCCGAG
>JAGHUE010000045.1 GCA_018064985.1 Candidatus Colicola faecequi
TTATATTATGCCAAACGGAAAGAAACATAAGAGACACAAGATGTCTACGCACAAGCGCAAAAAACGCCTGCGCAAGAATCGTCATAAGCACAACAAGTAATCTTGTCGGCTTAGACTTCTAAAAGAAAACAAACCGGTGCCGTTGGTGCTTGGTTTGTTTTCTGCAATATAAGGGCCTCCGAGGAGGGCCTTATGCTCCGGGGTACGAGTTACCCTTTATCCAAATGATCGCGAAGCCACCAAAGGTGAGGCTTTGGGCGCAGAGCTTGCCGGCTTCGCCAGTATTAACATTTTGAAAAAAGAAGATGATAGGCTGCGGGAAAGATCCTGTTGTCTGTCATCGGACCCTGATTTAATGATGAAAAGCGAACTGATTGTAGATGTACAGTCTGACGACATCACCATTGCCCTGACGGAGGATGACCGCCTGATGGAGTGGGGCCTTGAGAGCAAGACGGAAGCTACCTTTGCGGTAGGCAATATTTACTATGGCCGCGTAAAGAAAGTGATGCCTGCTCTGAATGCCGTGTTCGTAGACGTAGGTTATGAAAAGGAAGCTTTTTTGCATTATCTGGATTTAGGTTCTCAGTTTCTCACCCTTGAGAAATTTACCCAATTTGCCGTACAGGAAAAAAACAGAAAACCCTTGATGCAGAAGACTCCTCAGCAGAAGGAGGTGGGCAAGCAAGGCTCTATTCAGGACGTCTGCCGCGTGGGGCAGGAAATCTTGGTGCAGGTGGCTAAAGAGCCGATCAACACCAAAGGACCACGACTGACTGCCGAGATTTCGCTCGCAGGCCGCAACATCGTTTTGATCCCCTTCGGAGATAAAGTGATGGTTAGCAGCAAGATCAAGAGCGAAGCCGAGCGCAGCCGATTGAAACAACTGGTACAGGCAATCAAGCCCGAGCGCTTCGGCGTGATAGTACGCACGGTGGCGGAGGGCAAAAGGGTGGCTGAACTCGATGCCGAATTGCGCTTGCTTCTCAAGCGTTGGGAGGAGACCGTGGCTCGCCTGCAGAAGGCAAAGCCGGTGTCGCTCGTTACGGCGGAGATAGGGCGCACGATAGGTGTAATCCGCGATGTGTTCACCCCGGATTTCAGTTCTATCTATGTAAACGATCAGGCTATGTACGAGGAGGTGCAGTCTTACGTAGGACTCATCGCACCGGAATCTGAGAAAATCGTAAAACTTTACAAAGGCGACCAGCCTATCTTCGACCACTTCGGAATCACGCGCCAAATGAAAACGGGCCTCGGACGTACCGTAGGCTTCAAGAATGGCGGTTACTTGATCATGGAACGGACGGAGGCTTTGTTCTCCATTGACGTTAACAGCGGCTCGAAGAAGTTGGGTACGGACCAGGAAGACAATGCGTTTCAGTGCAACATGCTGGCAGCCGATGAGATTTATCATCAGCTCCGCTTGCGCGATATCGGCGGTATTATCATTGTTGACTTTATCGACATGGATTCGGCCGAGCACAGGCAGCTTCTCTTTGAGCACATGCGCAAACTGATGAAGCGCGATCGCGCCCGTCACAATGTGTTGCAGCTTTCGAAGTTCGGCCTTATGCAGATCACACGCCAACGTGTGCGCCCCGTGGTGGAGGTTGATGTGCAGGAAGTGTGCCCCACTTGCGGAGGCAAGGGGCGGGTGCAGCCGAGCTTGCTCTTCACTGATATGCTCGACGAACAGATCGAACTTTATCAGCAGCATTTCGGAAGAGGGCTGAAGTTGTATGTGCATCCCTTTGTGTATGCCTATGCCACCAGCGGATTCATCTTCCGTACGCTCCGCTTCAAGTGGTTTCGTGCTTACGGAGTACATCTGCACGCAGATGAAAGTCTGCCGCTGTTGGATTACCGCTTCGTAGGAAAAGACGGAAAACGGGTGGATATGCCGCGAATGACAGAGCTCACAACCGATGCCAAAGCCGAACGTAAGGCGGCCCTCTATGCAACCAAGCTGATCGAGGAGAAACCGGAAGTGAAACTTAGCGAGGCTGTTCTGGCGGGAGAAAAGGCAGACACCGGCGCGCAGGCTTCAAACGAGAAGACTCCAAGTGATACTTCCAAGGACGTTACCGCTAATGCCAACGTTAACGAGGAGGCTGCTCCTGCCAAGAAGAAAAAACGCTCCCGTAAGAAGAAGGGCAGTGCTGCTGATGAACCTGTTGCAACTGCTGTAAACGAGAAGACTTCAATTGAGCAGACTTCAAGTGAAACTGCTGCGGCAGAGTCGGTTTTGGGTGAAGAAGCTCCGGCTAAACCAAAGAAGAAGCACTCCCGTAAGAAGAAAGGCAATGCTGCGGTCGAAGCTGCTGCAAACGTGCAGACTTCGAGTGAGCAGACTTCGAGTGAGCAGTCTTCAAGTGAGAAAATTTCGAATGAAGTTTCTGAAGAAGCTGAAGTTCCGGCTAAGCCAAAGAAGAAGCGCTCTTCCCGTAAGAAAGCTGCAACGGTTGAGACTGAGGCTAACGCAAACGCAAACGTCGAAGACAATGCTAATGGGAGCACGGATGTTGCTTCTGCCGAAGTTAAACCAAAGAAACGTACTTCTCGCAAGAAAGCTGCTACAAATGAAGTCGCAGTTGACGAAAACGTCAGTGGAAACGACGGAAATAGCACTGAAGCTCCTTCCGAAAAGGCTGCCAAACCGAAGAAAAAACGCACTCCGCGTAAGAAAACAACTGCTGCAGAAGCAGTTCCTGAGCAAGAATCCAAATAAGCAAAAAGCTTACATGAGAAGCCATCCTCTCCGGAGGGTGGCTTTTTTGTGTGTGATAAAAATGGACTGTTGGTCGAATGGTTACATAAGTTTCTACTCAGTAAAGTTTCGTAAATGTTTGCAAATGTCAAAAAAAAACAGTAACTTTGCCTCGTCTTAAATCTCACTAATATGTACTCCGATCCTAAAGAATGCATCTATTGCACCAAGCACGACGTGCGCAACACCATCATGATTTACATCACAGACCTCAGTGTCAGCAAGGTCTTTTTGTTCCGTGAGCAAACTTATCGTGGCCGTTGCCTCGTGGCTTACAACGGACACGTGAATGATCTCAACGAACTTTCCGACGAAGAACGCAACGCTTTCATGGCTGATGTGGCGAAAGTGACTCGTACTATGCAGAAAGTGTTCAATCCTGAAAAAATAAACTATGGTGCCTATTCCGATAAGTTGTCCCACTTGCATTTCCATCTCGCTCCTAAATACGTGGACGGTCCGGACTATGGCGGCACTTTCCAGATGAATCCGGGCAAGGTGTTCCTTTCTGATCAGGAATACGCCGAGATGATTAATGCAATCAAAGCGGCGCTCTAAATAGACCGCTTCCGATAAAAAGGGAGAAAAAACGCTTCGGCGTTAGTCAGTGAAATAATAAAACAGGAACAGAATGAGACGCTATCTGATATTGTCGGCAGCTCTGCTGCTGACGGCTCGTGTTTTTGCTTGGCTACCCGTGTTCGTTGGCCACCGCGGTTGCGCTTTCGGCGTGGAGAATACAGCCGAAGCTTATCGATACGGTGCTGATCATTTCGGTTATGCCGGACTGGAATGTGATGTGAAAGTGACGGCTGACGGCCACTACATCATCTCGCACGATGACAATACTGAACGGGTTGGAGGCCGTCTGGACGTAAATACCTCCACATTGGCCGAGCTTCAGGCCGAGCAGTATATACAGAAGCGCCGTGGTCTCACTTACGCCGGTCGGATTTGTACGCTTGACGAGTTTCTGCAGATATGCGTGGAGAAACATGTGTTTCCAATCGTGGAACTCAAGTGGGCGAACGGTATCAATAACAACGATATGAGCCGTTTCGCCGGTGTTGTTGCATTGCTCGAACAATATGGACTGACCGATAAGGCAGTGATTCTCACTTCGATGCGTCAGTCGTTGGAATACATTCTCGAAAACTATCCGACGCTCCATTGCCAGTATCTGATGATGGAAATGACTGACGAGAAGATTGACTGGTGTATCCGGAATGGGGTGGAGCCGAGTTGTGCGCACACTGGAATTACGGCTTGTCAGGTAATGCGTTGCCATGATGCCGGACTGAAAGTGGCGGGGTGGACGGTAGATCAGCAGGCCGACTATGAACGCATTTCGAAAATAGGCGTAGAGTACATCACTACGAACAGCCTTTCTAAATACCAGCCTGACATTGCACCGGTAGATTGGAACGCGAGTTGCCGATAATCCTTCTCCAAAGGAGAAAAAGCTGACAAGGAATTACTGAGTGTAGCGAATGGCTCGGTTTTTGTAGGCAAATTGAAAAGACTATACTATCAACTGAAATTATATGAAAACTTCTACTAAGGTATTTACATCTTTGTCGGTGGTACTGGTGGTGCTGCTCGCTTTGGGTGGCTTCCTCTATTTCCGCTATGGCTTCGTGCGCGCGGAGGGTACGGATACCGGCGATTTGAACTATTTTTGCAAAGAAGGCATCGTCTTCAAGACGTATGAAGGTAAGATTGTGCAGACTGGCTTGAAGAAAGCAGCGGTGAACGGCGGCGTACAGAGCAATGAATTCAAATTCTCTGTGGAGAACGAGCAAATCGCCGACTCGCTGATGCATAGCACCGGCAAAACGGTTACCGTTCATTATCAGAAATACAACGCTACGCTGCCCTGGCGCGGTAATAGCGTTTTTGTTGTTGATTCCATTTGGTCAGTAGAATAACGAGCGTATGATTCAGGCAAATCTTATCCGTCTGTTCGAGGATTCGATCAGAATGCATTGGGACTGTAACGCGATGTCGGACTACGGTCATTTGAAGATTTATACGTACGGCGATGTGGCCGAACGGATCGAGAAAATCCATCTCCTGCTTCACGAAGCTGGTATTGAAAAAAACGACAAGGTGTCGCTCATCGGCAAAAACAGTTGCAATTGGGCCATCACATATGTGGCTGTAGTGACTTACGGTGCTATCGTAGTGCCAATTCTGCAGGACTTCAAGCCGGGTGACGTAACGCACATCGTTAATCATTCGGAGTCGAAGTTAATTTTTGCAGGCGATAGCCTTTGGGATCACTTGGATATCAACGATATGAAGGGGCTTATTGCAGCCATTTCTCTCAGCGATTTCCGTGTACTGGCCGTGCAGATGCGCGAACTCACCAAGAAAGAGTTGAAGAAAGAGAACAGTGATCCGGATATTCCGATGGAGGCGCCTGCCTTCGACGCTTCGCTGCTGGCACCCGAACGCATCGATCAGCTTTTCGACGACAAGTTCCAGGGTGATTTCCATCGCGACCGCGTACGCTATGATTATAAGGATAACAGCGAGATTGCATCAATCAACTACACCAGTGGCACCACCGGTTTCTCAAAGGGCGTGGTAACTCCGCTCAACGCGCTGGCCGGCAATGTGTCGTTCGGTTTGAGCACGAAGATATGCTATCCGGGAAGCCGCTTTGTCTGCTTCCTTCCATTGGCTCATGCCTATGGCTGTGCATTCGACTTCCTCAGCAACTTCTGCGCAGGCGGTTACACGTGCTACTACGGTCGTCCGCTTGCTGCAAAGATTCTCCTCAAGGCCTTCGAAGAAGTTAAGCCGACAACCATCTTCACCGTACCCCTTATCATTGAAAAGATCTACAAGAAGATGATTCAGCCGCTGCTTGACGACCCGATGAAGAGTTGGGTGCTGAGTGTTCCTTTGATGAAGGGCGCTGTGTTGATGACCATCCGCAAGCGTCTGATTACCGCTTTTGGCGGTGAATTTGAGCAGATGATTATCGGCGGCGCTGCGCTGAATGCTGATGTAGAGGCATTCTTCCACAAAATAAAGTTCCCGTTTACGGTGGGCTATGGAATGACCGAATGCGCTCCGCTTATCTCGTTCGCTCCGCATAATGAGTTTGTTCCTACTTCATGCGGCCGTGTGCTTCCGCTGATGAAAGGCCGTATCGCCAATCCTAACGAAGCCGGCATCGGCGAGATTGAGGTGACGGGCGAAAATGTGATGCTCGGCTATTACAAAAACGAGGAAGCTACCAAGCTTACTTTTGCTGAAGACGGTTGGCTCAAGACTGGCGATTTGGGCATTATCGATGAGAATGGCAATATCTTCATCAAGGGCCGCAACAAGACTATGTTGCTCGGTCCTTCTGGGCAGAATATCTACCCGGAAGAACTCGAAGATAAGCTCAATAATATGCCGTGCGTGCTCGAGTCGCTTGTAATGCAGCGTGATGATATGATTGTAGCCCTTGTCTGCCCGGATATGGAAGCTGCCGATGCGGCTCAGATGACGCAGGAGCAGATACGCGAGCGCATGGAACTCAACCGTAAGGCTGTGAACGCACAGTTGGCTTCCTACGAACAGATTAAGGAGATTCGTATCTATCCCCATGAATTCGAGAAGACTCCAAAGAAGTCCATCAAGCGCTACCTCTACAACGCCAATATGGGTGAATAGCAGTTTTTAGCCGACCACCGTGGAATACGGCTTTTCGGCAAGAAAAACAGATGATAAAAGCCGCTCGTTTTTTGATTGGAAATCGAATACGAGCGGCTTGCTTTATGCATAAAACCGGTCGAAAATATGTTTTATAACATGTTTTTTGCTACTTAAGGGTTGCAAAATGAATAAAAAAAGGGTGAAAAATACAATTTTTTGCATTTTTTTAAGAAAAGATGTTGTTATGTCAAAAAAAAGTAGTAATTTTGCAGCCGATTTCTGAAATGCACTGCCAAACAGTACTTTGGAGTGACGCATTCAATCAGAAATCGAGGTTTAATTAAACACTATAATAAAATGAAGAAGGTATTTTTTGTACTCGCTGCTGCTGCTTGCATGGTAGCTTGCAACAAGCCCGCTGCTGCTGAAGCTGAAGCTGCTGCTGAAGACACTGTTGTTGTTGAAGAGGTAGTAGAAGAAGTAGTTGACTCTGTTGTTGCAGAAGTTGCTGAAGTAGTTGAAGAAGCTGTAGCTGAGTAATTAGCAAACGCTCTTAGCGAAAAATAAGTCCATCCATGCGGTGGGCTTTTTTTTTCCTTCCTTGCGCAAGCTGCCCTGAAACACACTTCCCTCTATGAACCTTTGTATTGACCAAGGCAACAGCCGAACAAAGATGGCTATTTTTGCGGACGACGGTCGGATGATCAATAATTTCATCTACAAGTCGTTCACGGCGCTTGATGTGGAACGTTTGTGCCAACTTTATCAGGTTGACAACGGCATAATCTCGTCGGTGGTAAACGTAGATGCTGCCGTCGTGAACGTATTGCATAGATGCTGCAAAGAGTTTATTCTCTTTGACTATACAACGCCTGTACCCATCAAAAACTGCTATGACACGCCGAGAACGCTCGGACAAGATCGGTTGGCGGCTGCTGTCGGTGCGAATTTTCTCCATCCGGATGACGATCTGCTGATCATCGATGCCGGCTCGGCCATCACTTATGATTTCGTTTCGAACAAAAACGAGTATCTGGGTGGTAATATTGCTCCGGGATTGAGCATGCGGTGTCGTGCGCTCAAGAACCAGACGAAAAAACTGCCCCTCGTCGAGATTGATGAGAAGCAGATTATTCCGCTCTTCGGAACCAATACGCATGATGCCATTTTGGCCGGCGTGGTGAGAGGTATCAAGTTTGAAATAGAGGGTTATATACATACGCTTGAGCGCCGTGTGGACCATTTTACCACGCTTATTACAGGCGGTAGTGCAGCGTATATCTTACCCAATCTTCGCGAACAGGTTGAATACCAGAAGCACCTCGTACTCCTGGGTCTTAACCGAATTCTGACCTATAATCTGCGCGAACGTAAGGAATAATTCGTAAGAATTATCGAAAAATTCGAAAAAACTTGTCAAATCATTTTTGTATTTGGCAAGTTTTTTGTATCTTTGCAGACGAATGCATGCTATGCGTGCACGCTTTTGTAAACAATGGACAAACGACTCTATATTTTCAGCCTGTTCGTAGTGCTGTTCTCCAGTACGGTTTGGGCGCAGAACAATACACATTCACCTTATTCCCGATTCGGCTATGGTGAACTGAATGACAATGTGCCTGGTGCTTATCGCGCGTTGGGCGGTATTGGCATCGGTATGCGCGACGGCCGCGTGATCAATCCGTCGCAGCCGGCATCCTACACGGTAGTGGATAGCACTACGTTTATGTTTGATTTGGCTGGCAGTGGCATGTGGAACGGTTATTCCGATGCGTCGGGCAAGCGCAATCGCGGCAATGGCAATCTTGAGTATCTGACCATGCAGTTTCCTATCTGGAAGCAATACATAGGTATGTCGCTCGGCCTGACGCCATATTCTGTAGTCGGTTATGATTTCGCGATGAACGACTCGCTCGGTGGCTACCACTATCAGACCTCCTATGAAGGTAAGGGTGGTGTGACGCAGATTTACGGCGGTCTGTCGGCAAACGTGCTCAATTGGTTCGCTGTTGGTGCCAACATTTATTATATGTGGGGCGACGTTACAAACTCGCGCGCCATTTCTTTTACGGAAATATCGGGCGGTTCGGTAGCGGAAACCAATCGCATCCATGTTAACGACGTACGGTTCCGCTATGGTGCGCAGCTTTTCCATACTGTCGGCAAGGATTGTTTTTCGCTGGGCGCCATCTTTGAGAATAAGAGCGATCTGAACGGTGGGGTAGTGAAGATTGGCGGTGCCGATACGCTGGTGAACAATGATACGGTTCGCTCCGACTTCCCGATGGTTTGGGGCGTAGGTGCGATGTACAGTTTCGGCGGGCGCTTCATGATAAGCGCTGATTATACGCGCTACTGCTGGCAAGGCGCCAATTACTACGATGATCGCATCAACCTGCAGGATCGGCAGAAGATAGCTGTTGGTTTCGAATATACGCATAACCCGATGGGCCGACGCTACGTAGACCATATGCCCTGGCGCGTTGGTTTCTCGATGTCAGATCCGTACGTGCGCTCCATTGAGGGCAAAGAATATATGGTGTCGGTAGGTACGGCCTTCCCGCTGCATACGATCGGTACCGTTATCAATACCTCGCTCGAGT
Organism: Candidatus Colicola faecequi; assembly: GCA_018064985.1. Lineage (GTDB taxonomy): Bacteria > Bacteroidota > Bacteroidia > Bacteroidales > Paludibacteraceae > Colicola > Colicola faecequi. Next base: position 9,028 of record JAGHUE010000045.1, read on the forward strand.
ACGGCCACAGAGGATCGGCAGTTACGTTGGCTGAGAACTATCTCCGTTTTACGCTTAACGTATCGGTTCGTGAGAATTGGTTCTTCAAACGTCGCCTCTGATAATTTTGGCACGGTGTTTGCATTATTATGATC
>JAGHUE010000182.1 GCA_018064985.1 Candidatus Colicola faecequi
ATGGGGAGCCTGTCGGCCGCGTGGGGGCAGATAAGACTCGGGGCGGGATGGTGGCGCGGGCACCCGGGGGGGGGGGGGGGGCGCGCATGAGGGTCTGTTGCGCAAAGGCTTGAACGCAGCAGAGCAGGAGCAATGCCGCAAGCATTACTCCTATCTGAAGGCTATGTACGAACCGTATTTTACGCATAAATCCTTTTTTATCAGCGCGCATACGCGCATATGTGCGCATATTAAGCCTGCAAAGGTAGCAAAAATATCTGAAATATGCAAATATTGCACCTGAATCGAAAAATATTTTGAAAAAAATGCTTGTATGTCAGAAAAAAATAGTAACTTTGCACCGATTTTCGGCATAATGTGCCGATAAGTGAAGTTATGAAGCAGAAAATTCAAGCATTACTTTCCGAAGTGCGCGATATGAAGGCGCAGAACCTGGAAGAACTCGAGGCACTTCGCATCAAATATTTGAGCAAGAAGGGTGAGATTACCAATCTCTTCGGCGACTTCCGCAATGTGCCGGGCGATCAGAAGCGCGAAATCGGTCAACTCCTCAATGAGTTGAAGACGGCTGCGGCTGACCGTCTGCAGGAGATGAAAGAGGCATTCGAGGCGCAGAAGGCCGAGGCCGATAAGCTTGACCTTACGCGTACGCCCGATCCTATTGCTATGGGTACGCGCCACCCGCTTTCGCTTGTCCGTGAGGAAATCGTGGACATCTTCTCGCATGTGGGATTCACTGTGGCAGAAGGTCCGGAAGTGGAAGACGACAAGCATGTATACGGAATGCTCAATTTTGCGCCTGAGCACCCCGCTCGCGATATGCAGGATACGTTCTTTATCGAGAAGGAGATGGGCGTACAGAAGCCGACAGACGTGCTGCTCCGTTCGCATACTTCTTCGGTTCAGACCCGTGTGATGACTTCGCAAAAACCGCCTATCCGCGTGCTCTGCCCGGGGCGTGTGTACAGAAATGAGGCTATTTCCGCTCGTGCCCATTGCTTCTTCCATCAAGTGGAGGGTCTGTATATCGATAAGAACGTAAGCTTTGCCGACCTTCGTCAGGTATTGCTCTATTTCGCTCGCGAAATGTTCGGTGCCGATACAAAGATCCGTCTGCGTCCGAGCTACTTCCCGTTCACGGAACCGTCGGCTGAGATGGACATCAGTTGCAATATCTGCGGCGGCACGGGATGCGCTTTCTGCAAAGGTACCGGCTGGGTTGAAATTCTTGGTTGCGGTATGGTCGATCCGAACGTATTGGAGTCTTGCGGTATTGATTCGAAAGAGTATACCGGCTATGCTTTCGGTATGGGCGTGGAGCGTATTACTAACTTGAAATATCGCGTAAAAGACCTCCGATTGTTCTCTGAGAACGACGTTCGTTTCCTGCAGCAGTTTGAGTCGTGCTAAGATGCGATAAAACATTATTTTTGACAGAAATTGCATTTTTTTTGACTTTTTTTTGGTCAGTTCAAAAAAAATAAGTAATTTTGCAAGCTTTTTGCAGAAGAATGGCTACTGAAAAACCTTTGAATATTGATTTAGGTGCGCTTACGGCGGGCCGTCATTGCTTTGATTATAAGCTTGATGATGCCTTCTTTTCTGCGCTTGATCAGGATGTGGTTTTAGGTGGATCGGTCTCTGCTCAGGTGCAGATTACCGCGCAAGAAGATACCTTCAAGTTGAGCTTGAGTTTGGAGGGAACGGTAGAGGTAACTTGTGACCGATGCCTGGATCCGGTAACGGAGCCTGTAGAGGCGGAGGATGAGTTGCTCATCAAGCTGGCAGCGCATGACGACGAAGATGAGAATTGCGTTTACTTGGATATGACGCATCCTATTTTTGACCTCGGGTGGCTGCTGTACGAAGAAATTTCAGTCAGTCTGCCGATTGTCTGCCGTCACCAGCCGGGCGAGTGTAATCCTCAAATGGAGGAACTTCTCCAAGCTCACCTTTGCACGACAATTGAAGACGAAGAAAACTAATATTCAAAAAAATTAATAATATACAATTATGGCACATCCTAAAAGAAGACAATCGCACACTCGTACTGCGAAGCGCCGTACGCATGACGTAGCAAAGATGCCGACGCTGGCTATTTGCCCGAACTGTGGCGCTACCTACATCTACCACACCGTATGTGGTGCATGTGGTTACTATCGCGGTAAACTTGCTATCGAACAGGCTGTTGAAGCTTAACATAGCATGAAAGCTGTACCAACGCAAAAGCTCTGAGCAGGAAATCTCCTCTTGGAGCTTGCGTTGTTGGCAGCAGACTCTTAACAGTTTCGTGAGAAACTGCTCTCGAAGAACACGCTTTTTATCAATAATATTTTCCTGAGAAAGCATTCCTTAACAACACAAAAAAGATGGATTACAACAATAATCAGAACGGCGAAAACCAGCCGTATCGTTCAGGAGGTTACAGAAGTGGCCGTGAAGGTTATCAGCCTCGTCAGAATCGTTACCCCAGTTCAGAAAATCGTGATGGTGGATCGGAGCGTCCTCGCTTTCAGAGCGATGAGCGTGCTCGTCGTCCCCGTATCAATAACAATATGAGTGGTAGCTATCAGCAGCGTCCTCGTTTCCTGCAGCAGGGCGAAGGTGGCTATCAGCAGCGTCCTCGTTTCCAGCAGCAGGGCGAAGGCGGTTATCAGCAGCGTCCTCGTTTCCAGCAGCAGGGCGAAGGCGGTTATCAGCAGCGTCCTCGCTTCCAGCAGGGCGAAGGCGGCTATCAGCAGCGCCCCCGCTTCCAGCAGGGCGAAGGCGGCTATCAGCAGCGCCCCCGCTTCCAGCAGAGCGAAGGCGGTTATCAGCAGCGTCCTCGCTTCCAGCAGGACAATGAAGGCGGCTATCAGCAGGGCGGTCAGCGTCCGCGTATGCAGCGTCGTCCGCAAGGCAATCCTTCTCTTTATTCCCGCAAAAAACGCGTTGAATATCAGGAGAAGTATGAAGATCCGACTAAGCCGATTCGTTTGAATAAGTATCTTGCCAATGCGGGCATCTGTTCGCGTCGCGAGGCTGATGATTTTATCCTGGCTGGTGTTATTACCGTAAATGGCATGGTAGTGAGCGAACTTGGCGCAAAGGTACTCCCGACCGATAAGGTGATGTTCCATGATCAGCCGGTTCGTCGCGAAAAGAAAGTGTATATCCTTCTCAATAAGCCGAAGAATACCGTTACCACTACCGACGATCCGCAGGAGCGCCACACGGTAATTGATATCGTAAAGAATGCTTGCGCAGAGCGAATTTATCCGGTTGGTCGCCTTGACAGAAACACTACCGGTGTGCTTCTGCTTACGAACGACGGTGATCTGGCAGCTAAGCTTACTCATCCGAAGTTCGGCAAGAAGAAGATTTACGCTGCAACGCTCGATAAGGATCTCTCTGATGAAGCGTACAACGAACTTATGGCTGGTGTTGTTCTCGACGATGAGCTGATCGTTCCGGACGCACTTGAATTCCCGAAGGAAGGTGACCGTAAGCACGTAGGCTTGCAGATTCACTCCGGTCAGAATCGTGTTGTCCGTCGTATGTTCGAGAAGGTCGGCTACAAGGTTGTTCAGCTTGATCGTGTAAGTTTTGCCGGTTTGACCAAGAAGAACGTACCCCGCGGAAAGTATCGTTTCCTCACTCAGCAAGAAGTATCGATGCTCCAGATGGGCGCTTTCGAATAAAAAGATACTGAAAAAACAGATAAAAAAACAGACATCCGAAAAGATGTCTGTTTTTTTTTGTTGCTGTTAAGTGCCTCAGTGTTCTTTGATGAGGCCGTGTTGGTAGGCGTATAGCAATTGTCGCAAGTCTTCTACCTGCTCGGAGAGAATCTTGCCCCGATTGGTGTCTTTTACGTGCAGACGGTGCTCGCTGAAATCGAGGAGCAGGGTGGTGCTTTGAATATCCTGTCCGGTGCGGACGGCCTCTTTTCTGCCTTGAAAAGCGCCGTGCTCGACGAGCTCCATTCGGTGGCTATTGTATATGAGTGTGTAGCCGGCAATACCTGTTTTGGCCTGATAGGGTTTTGAGAATCCGCCATCGATGACGAGCCGTCGGCCTTCTGCACGGAGAGGCGATTCGCCTTTGAGGGTGTGCACGGGGATATGTCCGTTGATGATTTTTGAGATATCGGGATTGAGCCCGAATTCTTTCATGATCATATCGCAGGTGTCCTTGTTGTTCGCGAGGGTGTAATAAGCGCCTTTTTTCTCTTTCTCAAGCTCTTTCTCCTGAATAAAATAGCGTTCGAAGGTGGTCATCTTATCTTTGTTGTAGAGCGGCGATTCGGGACCGCACCAGAGATACCACATGTAGTCCAGTGCGTCGGACCTGTTTTCCGGCTGCATGTGGCTCTTCTGCTTTTCTCCGTAGTAAGCTTCCCGTATTACTTCTTCTGCGCGTTCCATCAGTTCTTTGCCGCTCACTTTTTTGCCGCATACATCTACTTTGGCGAATTTGCCGCGAGGAGTGAGCGGAATGGCAGCGTGGAAAAGCAGACAGTTGTTCTTTACCAGGAAGAGGCTGCCGTGCTGATAGAGGCATTTCAGATGCTTCTGGAGACGTTCGGAGTGATGGAATGAGTGTGCGAGTCCGACCATGAGTTCGAGCTCTTCCTGCGAAAGTTTGTAGGGGTCGGACGGATCGACGGTGGGGAAGTGGGTGTCGAGCATGGGGAACTGCTTACCGTCGACGCTGATGGTGCCGTTTTTGAAGTCGATTTTATCGAGCAGCAGTCGGTCCTGCATGTTGTATTCCGGATGGCGGAGGATGGTCTGTCCTTCGAGCTTGAACTGGATAATGGATATTGCCTTGTGCATTTTGGCAATGAGGCTTGCGCTCCGTTTCATCCGGCTGTTATCTTCGAAATCGTGCATTTCGAAAAGCGTGCAGGGATCGTTGCCGTAGGTGTCGAGGGCAAAAGTTGCAAGGGGAAGGAGGTTGATGGAGTAGTCCTCCTCGAGAGTTTCTACATTGGCATAGCGAATTGATACGCGAAGAACGGTTGCAATCAGGGCCCAATTGCCGGCAGCTGCCCCCATCCATTCTATATCGTGGTTGCCCCATTGGATGTCGAAGTCGTGGTAGTTGCACAAATAATCCATTATTCGTGCAGCTCCCGGTCCGCGGTCGTAAATATCGCCTACGATGTGCAGGCTGTCGATTACGAGGTGGTGAATGAGGTGGCAGATCGCCTTGAGCAGGTCTTCGGCTTTGCCTGTCTCGATGATAGCGTCGATAATAGCGTTGAAGTAGGCTTGACGGTCGGGCTCTGTGCTCGATTCGTGGAGCAATTCTTCAATGATGTATGCAAAGTCTTTCGGGAGAAGTTTGCGCACCTTGGAGCGCGTGTATTTGATCGTGACTGCTCGTGCTACTTCGGTGGTTTGCATCAGTAGGGCGCGGTACATCGAGGAAAGGTCGCCCATTGTTTTGTGGCAGTATTCCAATCGCTCTTCCGGGTAGTAGATCATGGCACACAAAGTGCTCTTCTCTTCCTCTGTAAGTCCACTGCCGAAAATGTCATCGACCTTGCGGCGGATGACACCCGAAGCGTTCTTGACCACATGCATGAACGCTTCGTCAGCACCATGAAGGTCGGACAGAAAATGTTCCGTAGCTTTGGGCAGGGAAAGTATAGCCTGCAGGTTGACGATTTCGGTGGCGGCGGCCGAGATGGTAGGGAACTGGCGACTGAGAAGATTCAGATATTTTTCGTCGCGTACGTGATTTTCGTGTGCCATTTTCGTGTTGTTGTTTGTTTTGCAAAATTACAGCATTTTTCCTGAATATGCAAACGAAAATTGATTTTTAGGCGCTTTTTCTTTGATTTAAGGGGTGTGTACATGCGTTTGCGGCCCCCTATCGGTGAGAAAAAATGCATATTTTTAACGAAAAATTTGCACATGTCGGAAAAAAGTCGTATCTTTGCGGAGTTAATGCGTGAGTGCGCGCTCGCACGCACGAACATTATTGTGTAGCGTATATTCAAAACAAAAAATACAAGATATGATCGAAAATGACAGAATTTTGAAAGTTAATATCGACGAAGAGATGCGTTCTTCGTATATTGACTATTCAATGAGTGTAATCGTGTCCCGTGCATTGCCTGATGTACGAGACGGTTTTAAGCCTGTTCATCGCCGCGTTCTTTTCGGTATGAATGAGCTGGGAAATACCAGCGACAAGCCGACGAAGAAGTCAGCACGTATCGTAGGTGAGGTAATGGGTAAGTATCACCCGCACGGTGACAGTTCTATTTACGGAACGCTTGTCCGCTTGGCTCAGCCTTGGGCGATGCGTTATCCGCTGGTAGACGGCCAGGGTAACTTCGGCTCTATTGACGGTGATGGTGCGGCTGCTATGCGTTATACCGAGGCCCGTCTTTCGAAGCTCGCGGAAGAGATGCTGCGCGATATTGAAAAAGATACCGTGGATATGCAGCTCAATTTCGATGACTCGCTCCGTGAGCCGACGGTACTTCCTTGCCGTTTCCCGAACCTGCTTGTCAATGGCGCGAGCGGTATCGCAGTGGGTATGGCAACGAATATGCCTACTCATAACCTCGGTGAGGTGATTGACGGCTGTGTAGCTTATATCGATAACCCTGAGATCGACATCGAAGGATTGATGCAGTACGTAAAGGCTCCGGATTTCCCGACGGGCGGTACTATCTATGGTATTGCCGGCGTGAAAGAGGCTTTCGAAACCGGTCGCGGCCGCATTGTAATCCGTTCGAATGCGGATATTGAGACGGAGGATAACGGTCGTGAACGTATCGTGATTACCGAACTTCCTTACGGTATTGTCAAGTCGGAACTGGTGAAGAATATTGCTGATTTGGCAAATGAGAAGAAGATTGAGGGTATTACCGGTATTTCCGATCAGTCCAAACGCGATGTGCGAATCATTATCGAGATCCGTCGCGATGCAAATGCGCAGGTTGTTCTCAATAAACTGTACAAGTTCACGGCTCTCCAGTCGTCGTTCTCTGTTAACAACATTGCGCTTGTGAAGGGCCGCCCAATGTTGCTTAATCTGAAGGATCTGATTTCGAATTTCGTTGAGCATCGTATGGATGTTGTAACGCGTCGAACTCGTTTCGAACTCCGCAAGGCAGAGGAGCGTGCTCACATCCTTGAAGGTTTGATTATTGCGGTAAACAATATCGACGAAGTTGTGGATATCATCAAGAAGAGCCGCACTCCGCAGGATGCGCAGGCAAATCTTGAGAAGCGCTTCGAGATTGACAATCTCCAGTCGAAGGCTATCGTTGACATGCGTCTGTCGCAGCTCACGGGTCTGCAGGTGGAGAAACTGAAGGCAGAGTATGATGAAATCGAGAAATTGATTGCTCATTTGAATGCCCTCCTTGCTGATGAACATCTGCGTTATGAGCTTATCAAGGAAGAACTCAACGAGGTAAAGGACCGCTTTGCCGACGAGCGTCGCACGAAGATTGTTCCGATGGCTACCGAGTTCAATCCGGAAGATATGTATGCTGATGATGATATGGTTATCACGATCTCTCACCTCGGATACATTAAGCGTACGGCACTTTCCGAGTTCCGTCAGCAGAGCCGTGGCGGTATCGGCGCCAAGGGTTCGGCAACCCGTGATGAAGACTTTATCGAGTACGTGCATACCGCATCAATGCACTCTACGATGATGTTCTTTACCGAGAAGGGTCAGGTATACTGGATTAAGGTTTATGACCTCCCGGAAGGCAATAAGACTTCGAAAGGTCGTGCAATTCAGAATATGATTAACATTCAGAAGGGCGATAAGGTTTGTGCTTTTGTGAATGTGAAGGGTCTGAATAATGAAGAGTTTGTTCGCTCTCACTATCTTGTATTTATTACGAAGAACGGACTTATTAAGAAGACTCTCCTCGAACAGTATTCCCGTCCGCGTACGAACGGTATTATTGCAATTGATCTCCGCGACAACGATCAGCTTATCCGCGTCGGTCTTACTGATGGTCATTCGGAAATCCTTGTGGCTTCTCGCCTTGGTAAGGTGGTACGCTTCTCGGAAGAGACGGTTCGCGCAATGGGTCGAGATACGTCCGGCGTTCGTGCAATTACCCTCGAAAATGAGCAGGATGCAGCAATTGGCATGGTTTGTGTTTCGAAGGATACTGACGAGACGGTTCTTGTTATTTCGGAGAAGGGCTTCGGCAAACGTACGGCTCTCGATGATGAGAACGGCGAACCGATTTACCGCGTTACGAACCGTGGCGGTAAGGGTGTGAAGACGATGGCTCTTACTGAAAAGACGGGTCTGCTCGTAGGCATTGACGCTGTAACTGACGATAATGATCTTATGCTTGTCAACAAATCAGGTACTGCCATCCGCATGCCGATCAGCGATATTCGCGTCATGGGTCGCGCAACGCAGGGCGTTAAGCTGATTGAACTTCAGAAGCGTCAGGATTCCATCGCATTCGGCTGCGTAGTTCCGAAAGAAGAAGAGGAACGCAATGCTGAGGCTCCTCAAGAAGAAACTGTAGAAAACGAAGAAACAAAAGAATAATAACCCGGGGGAGGGTGGCGCACAAGCCACCCGCATCCCAAAAAAATCCCCACAATCATGAAAAAATTTGCTATCATGATGGCTGTCGTGCTGATGGGCACCGGCTGCTATGCACAAAAGAAGGCTGTTAACTCCGCCAAGAACAAGGCAATGAACACGGAAGCTCCTGATTTTGCAGGTGCTCGCCAGGACATCAAGGCTGCACTCGAAGACGCAGAAACCAAGGATCAGGCCAATACTTGGTATGTTGCCGGTCTTATCGGTTACAAGGAGAATGAGTATGCTATGATTCAGGCTCAGTTCGGCAATGCTAAGGATGACGAGAAGGTAGGTAAGGCTGTAGTAGAGAGCTTCGACTACTGGATCAAGGCAGATCAGATTGCCATGACTCCGACTCTTGACAAGAAGGGCCGTGAAGTTACTGACGTGAAGACCCGCAAGCAGATTGCAGACAAAATTGCAGAGTACTATCGTTCGCAGGACCTGATCAAGTATGGTATTTATCTGAACGACAAGCGCGAGTATGCTGAGGCTTACGACGTATTTATGCGTCACCTGAGCATTCCTGATCTCGACATGATGAAAGAGGCTAAGTATCAGAAGGAAATGCCGAAGGATACGATCTACGAGCAGTATAAGTATTATGCAGGTATCTTCGCTGCTCAGAGCGAGAACCATGCAAATGCCATCAAGATCTTCGAGGAGATGAAGAACGGCTCTTATGAGGCAGTTACTATCAACCAGCTTCTCTATCAGGAGTACCTCGCTATCAAGGATACCGCCAACTTTGTTCGCGTTCTCCAGGATGCTACTGCAATGTTCCCGAGTGAGCCCTGGTTCCTTCAGAACCTGATCAACCACTACATCTTCTCCGGTCAGGAGAACAAGGCTATCGAATACCTTGACAAGGCTATCGAGCGCGAGCCGAATGTAGCTCAGTATCATCACATCAAGGGTAACCTCAACGAAAACTCCAAGAACTATGATGCAGCTCTCGCTGAGTTTGATGCAGCTATCGCTCTTGATCCTACTCTTGCTGATGCACACGCTGGTAAGGGCCGTGTTTACTACAACCAGGCTGTCAAGATGAATGAGGAATCTGCATACATCGTTGATCAGAAGGCTTACAACAAGGCTCTCAAGGAGATGAACGAAATGTTCCACCAGGCTCTTCCGTTCTTCGAGGAGGCTCATCGCATTGATCCGAAGAATCGCGACTACATGATTATCCTCAAGGGTCTGTACTATCGTTTCCACATGGACGATAAGAACGCAGCTATCGCTGAGGAACTCTCCAATCTTTAATTTTAACATCTAATTTATGCGACTGTGCCCAAACCGGGCACGGTTGCATTCTTTGCTTGTAATGAAGCGTCCTGCATATCTATTTCTCTGTATAGTAGGTGCTTTCCTCTTGAGTTCGTGTATCACTTCCAGAAAAGTGAACATGATGCAGGAGCCGAATAAGTCGATTCCTACTTATAGTGATACTCTTTCCTATGAAGACTATCTTCTCAGGAAAGGGGATCGTCTGTATATACACGTATACTCCATTGACGAGAAAACAACCGCTCTTTTTAACTCCGGTAACACCAACTCCCGGCAGTATGCCCGAAGTGGTACGAGCGCCGCAACTGACTTGTATACCTACGTAGTTGATAATGAGGGATTTATCACTTTCCCGACGCTCGGAAAAGTACCTGTCCGTGGTTTGACTACCCGCCAGGTAAAGCACCTTCTTGAAGAGGAACTTTCGGGCATGGTCACAACTCTTGGCAATCATACGATGCTTTCCGTAGAAGTGCAGGTTGTTGCCCGCAGCTTCTCGGTAGTAGGTCCTACACGAAGTGGCAGATATGCGCTCAACAAAGAGAAAGTGACGATTTTCGAAGCGTTGGCTTTGGCGGGCGATCTCTCGGATTATGCATATCGCCATGAGGTGATGCTTATCCGCGAGGTGGAAGATTCCACTACCGTCAAGACCTTCGACCTTCGTTCGAAAGACATCGTCAATTCGGAGTTTTACTATATTGAGCCGAATGATGTGCTGTATGTTCGCTATATGCCGGGTTATTCGTTCGGTATGAATCACGTTACGAGTGCCATCAGCATTACTGCTTCTACGCTCTCTTTCGGCGTGTTCATTTACTCGTTTATCGACAGGTATGTGGTCCGTCCGATAAAAAATGTGCAGAATACGGAGCATAATCATTCATCAGAGGAAGGAGGTACAGAATGAAAAAGTATATGAAGACCGCTTTGATGGCCGCTATCTGTGCGTTGCCTTTGCTGCTGTCCGGTTGCTACTCGCATAAAGCAATCGGCCTGATGCAGGACAGGAAAAATCTTCCTCAGTATGAAAAGGCTGATTATGAGCACTATAGGCTTGCTGTAAACGATGAGATAGTCTATCGTCTGATCACGATGGACGAAACGATTTCCAAGTCGATGGTGTCTTCTTCGAACAGCGTTACGGACATGGCTTCTTATCGCATTTATTCCGATGGTACGGTGGATCTTCCGTTCCTTCAGCCGATTCATCTGGCCGGACTGACGCTGCCTGAAGCACAGGACACGCTTCAATACTATTTCCGTGAGATCATTCCCGATGCAGATGTGAAGGTGGCTCTATATAACCGCACCTTTACTGTCTTGGGTGATATCGGATCGGGCACCTATCAGATCTACAAGGACAAACTTACCATTTTCCAGGCTTTGGCAATGTCGGGCGACGTTTCTACTCAGGGCGACAGAAAGCATGTCCGCATCATTCGTCCGCATGGGGATGCAGAACCGGAGATTCTGGAATTTGACCTCCGTACGAATTCCATTGTAGACAGCAAATATTACTATGTCTATCCCAACGATGTGATTTATGTAAGTCGCTCTAAGGGTAGCTTTTACAAGGTGGGCAACTACTCGAGTTTCATTGGCTTGATTACCTCGTCGCTCTCGTTGCTTATCTCCGTATTGAATCTGACAACTAATTATTAATCAATTGTTACAAGTAGCATAACAAAATGGCACAGGATATTGAAAAACAAGAACTGCTTGAAGAAGAAAGCTCCAGTTTCGACATCATGGAGTGGGTGGTCCGTATCTTGCAATACTGGTACCTTTTCGTAATCGGTCTGGTAATCGCTTTCAGTTTCGCATATCTGAAAAACCGCAAGTGGATTGCACAGTATCAGAGTTCAAGCACACTTATTATTAAGGAATACGGATCGTTGTCGGGCGCTCAGACGCTGATGAACGGATTCGGTGTGGATGCCGGTTATAAAAACGTGAACAATCAGGTGATCATGCTTTCTTCGTATGACCTGATGAGCCGTGTGGTAGATTCGCTGCCGAATATGCAGGTGGAATATATCACGCAAGGACGTTTCAAGACCCGCAATATTTACAGCACCAGCCCTATTTATATTGAAAAAGAGCAGGTTGCGCCCTGGGCATACGGGCAGTTGTATGCTATTACGATCAATCCGGATGGTTCGCTTCTTATCGAGTCAACCAATGAGGATGCTCCGTTGAAAGTGTCGGCTCAATACGGTCAGCCTATCCGTACGGAGCAGTTCTCCATCACGGTCTGGCCCTCGGAAATGATGGTCAGCAGCGGCAAACTGTTCTTCCGCTTCCGCAGCAAAGAAGACCTGGTAGGCGAGTTTATGGGCCGTCTGGGCCTCGGTTTCATCGGTGAGAACTCCACCGTGCTGCAGATGTCGCTCGTTTCGGAAACTCCGGAACGCGACTGCGATTTCCTCGACAAACTGGCTGAGATTTATCTCCTCCAGAACGTGGAACGCAAGAACAACGTGGCCGACAATTCGCTCAACTTCATCAACGAGCAGATCGAACTTCTGCAGGAAGCACTCCGTGTATCGGAAGGTGCAATGACCGATTTCCGCCAGCAGAACAAGATCGTTGACGTTTCCGCATATGCTTCTACGCTTATGTCGAAGATGGAGTCGTTTGACTCCGAGGAGATTAATCTTAAGCTGAAGGAGACTTACCTCAATTACCTCGACAATTATCTCAAGACCAATATGGAAACCGGAGCTATCGTGGCTCCTTCGTCGCTCGGACTCAACGAATCGATGCTTATGTCGCTCGTTTCGCAGCTCAACGACCTCACGCTCCAGCGTGCAGAATTGTCGGAGAAAAACGTTTATTACGCTAAGTATACCAACGATATCAACAACGTAAAGAAGGCCATTACCGAGGTGGTGAAGTCGATGCGAGCTTCGCTCGAGATCGAGAAGCAGGACCTCAGCCGCCGTTCTTCCGATGTGGCTCAGGATATCCGTCGCTTGCCGAAGAAAGAGCTTGAAATGGTAGCTATCGAGCGTAATTACCGTATCGACGACAACTACTATACTTTCTTCCTCCAGAAGCGTGCAGAGGCCGAGATCCAGCGTGCAAGCAATACGCCTGACAACGATATCCTCGACAAGGCCCGCACGACCGCTATCACCAACGGTTCGGCTAAGAAGAAGACGCTTACCACCTACATGATGGTAGGTTTCCTTATTCCGCTTCTCCTGATTATTCTCAGCGAACTTCTGAATACGCAGATCCGTACGCCGAAAGAGGCTGAAAAGCTCTCCAAGTTCACGCTTATCGGCTCGGTTCGCCATGCGAAGTCGCAGAATCCTACACTCGTATCCTCTTCGCCTCGCTCCAGCTATGCCGAAATGCTCCGTAGTATCCGCACGCGCATAGAGTTTATTGTACAGCGCAAGACGAAGATGATGCTTACCATTACCTCCACGCAGTCGGGCGACGGTAAGACGTTCCTCTCTACCAATATGGCCGCTCTTTATGCAATGACCGGCAAAAAGACAATCTTGGTCGACCTCGATATCCGCAAGCCGAATATTCACGAGAAACTCGGTCTGGAAGGCGGTCTGGGTGTAACCAACTTCCTGGTAGGCGATTGCGAGCTGAAAGACATTATCGTTACCGACAGTCCGTTCCAGTTTGATTTCGTCCGTGCCGGTACAATCCCGCCCAACCCGGGCGAATTGATCCGCTCGGAGAAACTTACGGAGATGCTTACTTACCTGCGCGAGAACTACGACTTTGTCGTACTCGATACGTCGCCTGTTGGCCAGGTGCCTGATGCTTATTCGCTCATCGAGCAGTCGGATCTTACGCTTTATGTGATCCGCTGCATGCAGACCAATAAGCAGTTCTGCAAGGGTACGCTCGAGCAGCTCTCTATCGACCACAGCAATATCTACCTTGTCCTCTCGGATATCCCGACTGAAGGCTCGCACTACGGCTACGGTTACGGCTCCTACGGCTATGGCTCGTATGGCTACGGCTACGGTTATGGCTACGGTTACGGCTATGGCAACAACCAGGGCTCCCGCTATGGCCTCCGCTACGGCCGCAAGCATGGCGACAGCTACAACTACTATGGCGATGAGGAAGATTCTGAAACCCCGAAGAAAAAGAAATAACCTATGAAGACAGCGCTTATCACCGGTATTACCGGTCAGGACGGTAGCTATCTGGCTGAGTTCCTGCTCGAAAAAGGATATGATGTCCATGGCATTATCCGCCGCAGTTCGGTAGATTTCCGCGAGCGTATAGCTCATCTGGAGGGCAAGTCGAATTTCCATCTGCACTATGCGGACATGGGCGATTCGATGAGTATGGTGC
>JAGHUE010000159.1 GCA_018064985.1 Candidatus Colicola faecequi
AAGGTACCATTGGACAGGCTCAGTCCTTAAAAGCGGGTGCAAAGGTAATACATTTTTTTCAAACTGCCAAATTTTCGGCAGAAAAAAGTGCATTTTTGGTAAAAAAGCCTTACTCAACCCAGAGGACGAGGCCCTTGAGGTATTCGCCCTCGGGGTGATAGATGTTGACGGGGTGATCCTGCGGCTGATGGAGCTGATGGAGGATGCGTACCTTGCGACCGGACATGGCGGCAGCAGAGAAGACCGCAAGGCGGAACATCTCTTTGTCGATAGCCTGCGAGCAGCTGAACGTGAAGAGGATGCCTCCCGGACGGATCTGCTGGAAAGCCTTCGCATTCAGTCGCTTATAGCCCTGGAGCGCATTCTTGATAGCACCACGATGCTTGGCGAAAGCCGGAGGATCGAGAATAATAAGATCGTATTGGTTTTTGTTGTTTTCAAGGAAATGGAAGGCATCGTCGACGACGGCATTGTGGTTGGCGCAATCGGGGAAATTGCGGGCCACGTTTTCGCGGACAAGTTCGATAGCTTTCTCGGAGCAGTCGACAGAGTCGACACGCTTGGCGCCACCACGGAGGGCATAGACGGAGAAACCACCCGTGTAGCAGAACATATTGAGGACATCCTTGCCTTCGGAATAGCGCTCGAGCAGGGCGCGGTTTTCACGCTGGTCGACAAAGAAACCGGTCTTCTGGCCACGGAGCCAGTCGATGCCGAAACGGAGTCCGTTCTCGGTGCCGACGCAAGAGGTGGGTTCGCCATAGAGATACTGATCGCGCTTCTCTTCTTCGGGGATGGGCGCCTTGAAGGGCAGGGTGCCTTCTGACTTGTAGTAGACGTTTTTGACGAACGGAACGACCTTGAGGACGGCATCAGCAACCAGCATGCGGCTCTTGTGCATTCCTACGGAATGGGCCTGGATGACGGCCGTGTCGTCGTAGATATCCACGATGAGGCCGGGAAGGAAATCGCCTTCGCCATGAATGAGGCGGAAGGTGTCGTTGATGGACCCCTTTTCGTCCCCCTTGAGGGGGAAAGACTGTGTGGTGAGGGGTGAAGGGTGAGAGGTGATAGATGATTGAGGGCGGACGAGGTTGAGCTTGCAGCGGACCTCGAAAGCGGCACGGATGCGGTCTTCCCAGAAATGCTCGGGGAGCTCGGAGACCCCGAACTCGAGGATGCGGACGGCAATACTGCCTATCTGCCAATGGCCGACACCGAGGACCTTGCCCTCGGAACTGCGGACAAGGACAATCTCGCCTTCGGCGATCTCGTCGAAAGGATAATTCTTGTCGAGGACAATTTTGCGGATAGCCCCCGAGAAAACCCAGGGGTGAAAACGAAGAAGCGATTCTTCTTTATGCGGGGCGAGGATAATTTCGTTCATGGGAGAGAAAAAGGGGGGGATTCTAGAGCTTCTAGATGTTCTCGGGGTTCTAGATGTTCTCGGGGGAAGGGGAAAATCTTAAAAATAGTATATTTTCGGGGTATATTCCAGGTGAGGGAAAAGTCGCATGGAAGTCCACTCTACGTCCACACCAAGTCCTCAGGACGTCCGAAGGGGAAAATCTTAATAATCGTATATTTTCGGCTGAAGGGATAAGGCTTTTTCAAACCGGGGAAGAGAGCGCTTTTCAAGCTTGGGCAGAAGCGGCTTTTTCAGCCTCGGCAGCACGCTTGGCAAGGACCTCCATCTGATGCTCCTGCATCTTCTGGAGATCGAGAGCGTGAAGCGCTTCGGCTTCTTTCTTAGGGAGTTTTCTGGTTTGCATGAGCTCCTTGTAGATGAGGAGCGTAGCCCACGCATCGGTGGACGCGTAGCGCGCCTGCTCGGGAGTAAGAACAACGTTCTCCCAATTGGTGAGCTGCTGGCTCTTGGAGATTTTCTTGCCGAAGATGATGGCGAAAATCTTCTGGAGGCCGAGGTCGAGAATGCCGTAGTCGCCCACCAGTTTCTGGACATCGATGCAGTTGCCCGGGGTGAAGGGGCGGCGGCGCTGAAGTCCGGCAAGGTCGTCCTTGAAAGCGAGGCCGATCTTCTTCACGTTTTTATTGGCGAAGAAAGCCGCAAGCTCTTCGGGCATTCCGATGCGGTTGAGCTGGAAGAGGTAGCAGCGGTCTTCGGTAGCGATCTGGACGAGGGCAACGGGGAGATGCTGGCCACGATGGAAGGAGGGGCGCGTTTCGGTATCAACGCCCACCATGGGTTGCGCATTGAGATAAGCCACCGCCTCGGGCACCTGCTCGAGTGTGTTGATGATGAAGGTTTCGCCCTCGAAAGCAACGAGCGGCATCCAATGTACCAGATCCTTCGCTATGTGATGCGGGAAATTATTTTCTTTCATGATTTTACGCGATTGGCAGGCGCTCAGTCCTGCGAGCAGAAATTGGGGTCGAGCCGGAGGACGTCGAGCGCCTTGAGTGCGCTGAGCAGTTTTTGTCCCCAGTGGAGATCGAGTGCCTCGAGGCAAGCGAGGATGGCATCGTTCATGACGGCCGTTTCCTGCGTCTGATAACTGCCTGCGAGGTCGGTCAGCTCCTGATAGATGTCGGCCAGTTGTTCGGAGATGAAGCGCGTTTCGGGGATGTCGGAATAGCGTCCTTCTTCTGCGGGGAGCTCGAGGTAGGAGTCGTCGGAACCGAGAAGAGCGGCTATGCCGCTGCGGACTTCATCGTAGGCCATCTCAGTGCAGAACTGCTCGACAAAACCGTCGAGCTCTTCCTGCGGACGATCGAGCATGCGGGCCTTGAGATAAAGCATAGGAAGGAGGCACGAGAGGCGTTCGACCGCTTCGCGCTTTTCCTCCTCGCGGATATGCTCGAGGTAGGCGCAAAACTGCACGGCTACTGTGAGGAAATCGATCACATCCTGGCGATAGACATAATGCTGGGGTTGAGCGGACATAATAAGGATAATTTACAAAATCGGATGCAAAGGTACGTTTTTTTTTTGGATTGCACAAACTTGCCGGTATGTTTTTGCGGAAAATTCACAACGAAGGCTTCCTTTTAGGAAGAAAGACTTGCATAAGCGGATTTTTTTTATTATCTTTGCAGCCAATATTGCCGTATCAGGCATGTATTTCCCGTTTTGGCATTGATTTTGAACGGGAGCTATCGGCAAAGATGCCCGAACATATTATTAACTACAAAATAGATTCTCATGAAAAAGATGATTGTTGCAGCTGTGATGGCTGCTCTGACGATGACCTGCTTTGCTCAGGATTACAGCGCTGCGCTCAACTCGGTAAACGTAGAAGCCAACTACAAGTACATTTCTCCGCTCTCGCTGAGCACTACTGAATTCAACCTTCAGGCGCTGAAGGATTCGGCCGTAAACGACCAGGATTATGCAGCCGCTCTGACTTTCCTGCAGACCCGCCTGAAAGACGAGAAGGACGTGATCAGCCGCAACCAGAAGACCCTCAAGACCGAAAAGAGCCTCTATGACGCTCAGATGAGCCTCTACAAGGACCGCAAATCGGAAGTAGCCGACATCCAGAAGCAGATGGACAACAACATCAAGAAATATAAGGGCTACATCAGCGACCTGGAGAAGCAGCAGGACCTGATCAAGAAGATCGAGAACAACACCTGCGACGCTATCAAGAGCCACTCGAAGGATATCGACCATCAGAAGCGCCACTTCAATGAGAGCATCGACCGCTTCGAGAGCATGAAGAAGAACATCCTCGAGCAGTCGACCGAAGACTTGAACCAGGAGTTCACCAAGCTCAACGACTTCCTGATCGAGGTAACCGACAAGGAAACCCGCCTTACGAGCATGGCCAACCAGAACAAGACCAACCTCGAGATCGTAGGCGCTCAGCTGAAGGCTACCGAAGCGCTCATCAAGGCTGCAGCTAAGGCTGCCAAGGGCAAGAAATAACAGACAACCGACCGCTTCGGAAGAGGCGGCACACATACACACAGGCAGAAGACCCTCTCCCGCAACGCGGGGGAGGGCATTCCCATAAAAACTCCCACAAGAATGAAAGTAATCAATCTTTCAGAGCAGAACAGCCTCGTCTGCCAGTTTCTCAAAGAACTCCGCAGCCAGGACATCCAGAAAGACTCGATGCGCTTCCGCAGAAACATCGAGCGCATCGGCGAAGTAATGGCTTACGAGATCAGCAAGACTCTCGACTATGCCGAGGAGACTATTCAGACTCCGCTGGCCCCCTGCACGCTGAGCGTACCGCAGGACAAGATCGTGCTCGGCACTATTCTCCGCGCGGGAATGCCGCTCCACGACGGCATGTTCCACTATTTCGACAAGGCAGAGAACGCCTTCATCTCGGCTTACCGCATTTACAAAGACGAGGCGCATACGGAGGTGGACATCGTGGTGGAATACATGGCTTCGCCATCGCTCGAGGGCAAGACACTCATTCTGCCCGACCCGATGCTGGCAACCGGCGGCTCGATGGAGCTGTCGTATAAGGCGCTGCTGAAGAACGGCACTCCGAAGAAGGTGATTCTGGCTTCGGTAATCGCTACGGAGCAGGCTATCGATTTCCTGCAGAAGACGATGCCGGAGGACGTTACCCTTTGGGTAGGCGCCATTGACCCGATCCTGAACGAGCACAAATACATCGTGCCCGGCTTGGGCGATGCGGGCGATCTCTGCTTCGGCGAGAAACTCTAAAAAAATGAAGCATTTTGCGCGTACATACGGGCCGAGCCTGGCGCTGGCTGCAGGGATAGCTTACCTGAGCCTGACGACAGGCAGCGGGCTTCAGAAGATGCCGACGTTTGAGAACGCCGACAAGCTGGTGCATTTCCTGATGTACGCATGCCTGGCTGCCGCATTGACTTTCGGCTTGCGGCAAGACAAGAAAGGGCTGCTGCTGACCATCTGCACGGCCATTGCCGCAGCTTCCGCCTATGGCGGATTGCTGGAGCTCATCCAACCCTATTTCCCTCCCCGATCGTGTGACCTGATGGATTTCATAGCCGATTTCGCAGGTGCCACAGCGGGCAGCATTCTAACGGATATCGCATGGAAGACAACGAACTCATCTACCAGATAGCCCTTCCGCTTCTGCCGGAAGTGGGGCTCCATTGGAGCAAGGCGCTGGTGTGGCACTTCGGTTCGGCCGGAGCGGTTTTCCGTGCAACGAAACAAGAACTGCTGGCGCTCCCGCATATGGGCGAGCGAACGGCAGATGCGCTTATCAGCGGGCGCGAACGCGCGCTGGAGCGTGCGAGGAAAGAGGCGCTCTTCATCGAGCAGCATCAGATAAAAACATATTGGTTCGAGGACGACGATTATCCGGCCCGACTGCGCGAACTGCCCGATGCGCCCACGATGATTTATACAATGGGCAACATCCGGTTTGAGGGGCATTGGGTAGCGATAGTAGGCACCCGGACACCGACAGACCGCGGGGTGCAACTGTGCCACGATCTGGTGACGGACCTGGCCAGAAAATTGCCGGACATCACCATAGTGAGCGGACTGGCCTACGGCATTGATATCTGTGCTCATAAAGCCGCCCTGGAGGCCGGTATTCCCACGATAATCGTACCGGCTCACGGGCTGGACCGCATCTATCCGGCCGGTCACAGACAGACGGCCGTCAAAGCACTCAAACAGGGCGGCATTCTGACCGAATACATGAGCGAAACGCAGCCGGAGAAGCAGAACTTCGTGGCCAGAAAGCGAATTGTAGCCGGACTGACAGAAGCCACCGTAGTAATAGAATCAAAGGACAGAGGCGGTTCGCTCATCACAGCCGGATTGGCCAACGATTACGGGCGCGACGTCTTCGCATTCCCCGGGCGTCCGAGCGACGAGATTGCAAGGGGATGCAACGAACTCATCCGCAAGAACCGGGCAGCCCTTATCTGCTCGGCCGACGACCTGATTTATGCGATGGGTTGGGAACAAACGAGCAGCCAACAGACATCTCTGACTGAGGCCTTATTCGCCGACCTCTCGGCAGAAGAAGAAGCCGTGATGAACGCTTTAAGGCAGGAGGAAGACGGGATGCACGTGAATGCCATTGCGGAAGCATCGGGGCTGTCATTTCCGGAAACATCATCAATCCTCTTCGGGCTGGAGCTGAAAGACCTGGTACGCGCCCTCCCGGGCAGTCGCTACAGGGCAAGTTGAAGCCCCTTTCCCGCCCTTCGGGCACCCTTTCCCCTGAAGGGGCAAGGGAGAATATAAAAAAGGAAAATAAACACAAAAACATAGTATTATGAACATTCATTTCATCGCTATCGGCGGCGCAGCCATGCACAATCTGGCACTGGCCGTTGCTTCCAAAAAAGGGTACCACGTAACCGGTTCGGACGACGAGATTTTCGATCCGGCCAAATCGAACCTCGCAGCAGCCGGTCTGCTTCCGGAAGAGATCGGTTGGCATCCCGAGAAAATCACCAAGGATCTGGATGCTGTAATCCTGGGTATGCATGCTCGCAAGGATAATCCGGAAATGCTTCGCGCAAAGGAACTCGGACTGAAGATCTATTCCTTCCCCGAATATCTCTATGAGCAGACCAAAGACAAGGTGCGCATCGTAGTGGGCGGCTCGCACGGCAAGACCACGACAACATCGATGATCCTCTACGTAATGCAGAAACTGGGCATCGAGGCCGACTATATGGTAGGCGCACAGATTGAAGGTTTCGAACGAATGGTAAGACTTTCCGACACGGCCAAATATGCCGTTTTCGAGGGTGACGAATACCTGACTTCGCCACTGGACCCGCGTTCGAAATTCCATTTGTATCACCCGAACGTAGCTATCCTGACGGGTATTGCCTGGGATCATATCAACGTATTCCCGACCTTCCCGCAGTATGTAGACACTTTCCGCAAATACGTATCGCTGATTGAGCCGAACGGGCACTTCATCTACTACAAGAACGACGAGAACCTGCAGGCTATCGCCGAGGGTGCGCGCGAGGACATCTGCCTCCACCCGTATGACGCACTCCAGACCGACAAGAAGATGGGCGTATTCGGCAAGCACAACATGCAGAACATGCACGCAGCTATGCTGGCATGCGAGCAGATAGGCATCAGCAACGAGCAGTTCCTCGAGGCTATTCAGGATTTCTCGGGCGCAAGCAACCGCCTGGAACTCGTTGAGCAGCAGGCAGACCGCGTAGCCTACAAGGACTTCGCACATTCGCCCTCGAAGCTCCGCGCAACGATCAATGCCGTTCGCGAGGAATATCCGAATCTGCACCTGGTGGCTGCCATGGAGCTCCATACGTTCTCCTCGCTCATGGCAGATTTCCTGCCGCAATACAACGGCTGCATGGCAGAAGCCGACGTAGCATTCGTATATTTCAACCCGAAAGTAGTAGAGCACAAGCGCCTTACTCCGATCACTACCGAGGAGGTGGCTCAGGCATTCAACTCGAAGAACGTACGCGTATTCACCGACAGCGCCGAACTGCAGGCAGCACTCCGTGCACTCGACTACAAAGATACGGCTCTGCTGATGATGTCGAGCGGCACCTTCGACGGCATGAATATCCCCGAATTCGAAAAAGAACTCCTCAACAAATAATATGGATAAAAAGACCAAATACGACCACCTTTATATGCGCATGGCGCGCGTGTGGGCAGAAAACAGCTATTGCGTCCGCAGGCAGGTAGGTGCACTTCTGGTGAAGAATCAGATGATCATCTCCGACGGATTCAACGGAACTCCATCAGGCTTCGAGAACGTGTGCGAAGACGAAAACAACGCCTCTAAGCCTTATGTGCTTCACGCAGAAGCCAATGCGCTGACAAAAGTGGCACGCTCCAACAACAGCAGCGACGGCGCAACGCTCTACGTGACGGCATCGCCCTGCATCGAGTGCGCCAAGCTGATTATCCAATCGGGCATCAAACGCGTGGTTTACGGCGAGATGTATCGCCTCACGGACGGCCTTGATCTGCTCTCACGAGCAGGCATCGAGCTCGTATACATGCCCGACGAAGAAAAGAAATAAACAATTATGAAGAAATATCTTTTACCTACCGTAACTATCGTTTGTCTGCTGGTGGGTTTCCTCATCGGAGGAGCCATTACGCACAAAGCAACCGCCCAGCAGTTCAACTGGCGACGCTACATGGCGCCGCAATCAAAAGTGGACCAGCTTCTCAACTACATGCAGACCGGCTATGTGGATGAACTGAACGTAGACTCCATCACGGAGGGCGTGATGGCCGAGCTGGTGCAGAAGCTCGATCCCCACTCCGCTTACATTCCCAAGAAAGACCTGGAAGTGGTCAATTCCGAACTCTCGGCGTCGTTCTCGGGCATCGGTGTACAGTTCAATATCCAGCAGGATACGGTATGCATTGTAGCCGTAATACCGGGCGGTCCGTCGGAAGGCGTGGGCGTATTGGCCGGCGATAAGATCATCATGGTGGACGACTCCGTCTTCTCGGGCAAGGGCATCAACAACGAGAAGGTGATGCATACGCTCCGCGGCCCGAAAGGTACGGAAGTGAAGCTTTCCGTAAAACGAAGCGGCAGCCCCGAACTGCTGGATTACGTGATCGCAAGAGGCGACATCCCGGTACATGCCGTAGATGCTTCGTTCATCGTGGAAAAGAACAACAAGAAGATCGGTTTCATCAAGGTAAACAAGTTCTCCGAGACCACTTACGACGAGTTCATCGCTGCACTGGCCAAGCTCAAGAAAGAGGGCGCGGAGGGATATATCGTAGACCTTCGAGAGAACTCGGGCGGCTACATGGACCAAGCCATCAGAATGTGCAACGAGTTTCTCAGACGAGGCGAGATGATCGTATATGCCGAAGGCAGGGCTTACCCGCGCTTTGAGGCGAAGGCAGACGGAACGGGACGCTTCCCCGACGTGAAACTCTGCGTGTTGATCGACGATTTCTCAGCCTCCGCCAGTGAGATTTTCGCAGGCGCGATGCAAGACAACGACCGTGCACAGATTATCGGCAGACGCTCCTTCGGCAAGGGCCTGGTGCAGCAGCAGATTCCGTTTACGGACGGAAGCGCAATGCGACTCACAGTGGCCCGCTACTACACGCCTTCCGGCCGCTGCATCCAGAAGCCTTACACGCTCGGCAAGCAGGAAGATTACCAGATGGAGATTCTCGACCGCTTCGAGCATGGCGAGTTTTACTCGGCAGACTCCGTTCACCTGACAGATACCACCTCTTATTTCACCAAGAACGGACGCATTGTACATGGCGGAGGCGGCATCATGCCGGACATCTTCATCGGCCGTGACACCACCAACAACACGCCTTATTACAACAAGTGCGTCAATCTGGCTTACACGTATCAGTTCGCTTACAAATATACCGACCAGCACCGCAAAGAACTCCAAAAACAGAAGAGCTGGCAAGAACTTGAGCAATATCTCATCCGCAAGGATGTGGTAAGCGAGTTCATATCGTTTGCTTCGGAGAAGGGCGTGAATGCACAAGACACAACGCTCACGCTTTATTCGAAGTTGCCCGTGGCACAGCAGATTCAGAAGTCGAAGCCGCTGCTGCAACGACTCATTTGCGCATATATCGTACGGAATATCCTCGGCGACGAAGGTTTTTATCCGCTCTTCGAGCGCGATGATGAGATTACCAAACGTGCCATTGAGGAAATGACCAAGTGATGAGAGACTATCCGCTATATCTTGCTCCGATGGAGGACGTGACAGACCCCGCATTCCGCATGCTCTGCAAGCGGTTCGGGGCGTCGCGCGTGTACACGGAATTTGTGAATGCCGATGCACTCATACGCGACGTAGCTTCTACAATGCGCAAGCTGCAGATTCACGAAGAGGAGCGGCCTGTAGCCATCCAGATATACGGCAAAGACGCAGAATCGATGGTAGCTGCCGCCAAGATCGTGGAGCAGGCAAAGCCTGATTTTCTGGACATCAATTTCGGTTGCCCGGTGAAGAAAGTGGCAGGCAAAGGTGCAGGAGCCGGTCTGCTGAAAGACGTGCCGAAGATGCTCGACATCACCCGAAGGGTGGTAGATGCCGTGCAGCTTCCCGTAACAGTGAAGACGCGACTGGGATGGGATGACGACCACCGGATTATCGTTGAGCTGGCGGAACAACTGCAAGACTGCGGCATTCAGGCCCTTACGATCCACGGGCGCACACGCTGCCAGATGTATACGGGCGAAGCGGACTGGACGCTGATCGGCGAAGTAAAAAAGAACCCGAGGAAGCATATCCCCATCATAGGAAACGGCGACGTAACCACTCCCGAACGCGCGAAAGAATGCTTCGAACAATACGGCGTTGATGCCGTAATGATCGGTCGTGCAACGTTCGGCTGCCCCTGGATATTCGAGGATATCTCGTATTATCTGGAGCATGGCGAACGGATGGCCCCGAGAGAGATGGGCTGGATGGTAGATATCCTGAAGGAGCATGTGGACCGCGCAATCGAATGGGTAGGCGACGAAAGGAAAGGCATCGTACACAGCCGCAGACACTTTGCCGCATCACCCGTGTTCAAGGGTTTGCCCGATTTCAAGCAGCACAGGATAGCGCTCCTGCGGGCAGAAAAGCGGGACGAAGTATTCCAACTGATGGATGAAGCCGTAGATAAATACGCAACATTCCGATTGGAAAATCCGTACTAAAAACGACAACGGCAACGACAACCACAACAACAACGGCAACGACAACGGCAACGACAACAAAAAAACGGTTACAATAGTTACAATTATTACAATAAAAAAAGGCAGCCCCATAGG
>JAGHUE010000036.1 GCA_018064985.1 Candidatus Colicola faecequi
GTTCTCCACTTCAAGATACATCGTGTATTCGCCGGGGTAGACATTGCCGTTGGTACGGACCAGAATATCCGAAGAATAGGACACCGCATCCGTGATATCCTCCAAGCCCATACCTGACGGCACAAAATGCACATTGTAATGCGAGCCGGGGATAGTGGAGTTGAGCAGGAACGAAAGAACAGCATCATCCGCACAAACCAAATCGGGGAAGTCGTTGATTGCAGCCAGAAGTTCGTCGTACTGCTTCATATCGATTACGTGAATCACCGAGTCGCAATCACAGCCCTTGTACTTCAGCGGCACCTCGTATATGCCCGGTTGATCGGTATGTAGACCAAGATAATCCAGATAATGGCCCACACAGAGCGTAGTATCCGTATGCATCGTATCTCTCGGTAATACCTTGAGGTTCAAGCGATAAATAATACTGTCGCAATCGCGGAAGTCCGGGATTCTGACATTATATGTGCCGGTAGTATCTGCAAATGGAACAAACTCATCCGAATACGAACGGTCCTGACAGATATATCGATTGATATATTCGTCGGATGAGGCCAAACGATGTGGGCCTGATCGAGCAGGTCTATCGGATCGCCGTTACAGAGCGAATACTGCAAGCGAATGGTAACGGCATCAATGTTATCCTCTTTCTTAACACCTAGAGAGTCTGTTGCATCGAGAACAATATGCTCTCTCGGGTGGGTGGCCACATATGCATCAATTTCCTGGGCACTATTGAATGCACCTTTATACCAAGTAACCGTATACTCCGGAGTAGCAATCGGGGAGAAACGCCAAGCTTCGTTGCGCGCATGCCAAGCACGGCCGTTCTGCGTTCCTGCCGAAGTGTTGCGACCGGGAGCAGCAATACCATCCGAACCGTCTGCATTTATAATACCGATGATACCGCGGTTATCATTCCAGTTATCGGGAGACAAATCACGGTTCTTGACGTATACATCAATTACGTTGGTTCCCTCATACATTACAATCATCGATGAGTTCTTTACATCAGGATTGCTGAACATCGACACTTCATTCCAGCAAACGACCATCTTGCGGCAAGGGAACTCGCCCAAAACACCATACCAAATCTGCCAGTTACCCGAAGAAACACCCGGGTCATAGTCCTGGTATACACCCATGATACAGTTCTTGTACTGGAAGTTCGGGCTCGGGATATCCGGCTGGTACTGCAAATTCCAAGCACAACTTGAACCCGGCTGGATAGAGCGGTCAAACGTAACCAATCCGTTTGCACCTACAAGCGCCTGACGGTACGTTTCGTTGAAGAAGCATACCGTAAACGGCAAATCGATCCGTCGGGTATCCCAATAGTCATCTCGGGTAATGGTAGTAATCTGATTTCGCTGCTCCGCAGGAAGATCATTCAAGTTGAACGGAAAAGGACAATCCTCAAAAAGCACCTCATCCACACGATAACCACGGATCTCTCCGCCACCGGCTACCACCTTGGCCCTCAACGGAATAGTGTCCGTACCTTCACAGGATGGATATACGTACTTCTGATCATCGTTCATACTGAAGAAAGGCGAGAGCAAATGCACTTCCGGACAAGCCACGGCAATTCGGGTAGTGATATCCACACGGGAATAGCCCCAACCGGTAGCGGCTCCGTTGTCATCGCAACCGAGACCGCGGACCATAAACTGATATACGCCGGGAATAACCGTTTCGATAGGAATGCGGCAAGAGTCAATAGCCCCGAGATCCAGCACGGTATCTCTGAAATTCATCGGGCCATCCGGATCGTAGCACATCACCTCATACGAATCGGCATTGCCCCTCCATGTAAGAATAGCGGTTGCGTCTTCATATTCCAGGCGCAAGCCGGTAATCGGGTAATCGCAAGCCGTCTCATCATTCTGGTATTTCACAATCTCGACATTGTCCACAGCCGCACCAAATGCCAAATCCGGACCGGTAGTCGTACGATATGTAATAACGAACAGATAATCGCCGGCAGCCGGTGCATTGAAAAGCACTGAAGCATGCGACCATTTGACCGACTTCATATCGCGCATTCCCTCAAGGATACTGTTGCCGACTGCTGGCGCGTAATCCGCACCCGTTTGCGTCTGGATGGTATTGGCGTTCAGCGTATCCTGACGGAGCATCGAAACTGAAAGCATCTCCGTCGGGCATCTGTAATCGAGCGAAATGGTGTACTGATCAGCTTCAAGCGATACCTTGCGGTAAACAGAAACCGTGTATCCGCTGTTCTTCGGGAAGCTGTGCGTATTATCCTCGGCAATTTCCGGGTCGGTAATATACATACCCTTGTCGCCGATATAGTGTGCAGCCTCTCCCGCTTTCCATGTAGAGTGCTTCATACGCGCAACAGAAGAACCTGCCCAGGTTACCCATTCTGCATTTTCTGCATCATCTTCAAAACCGCAAAAGTAGGTCGGCGTCGCAGGCGCTGCAGCAATTGAAGCAACACATGCAAAGAAACACGCCATAAAAATTATTTTCTTCAAAGCCATAACAATGATGATTTTCCTAATTTCACAACCACAAATTTGGACGAATTAGAGTTCATCCAATTCGCCTATATACCAAATTGATTTGCAAAGATAATAAACATTCGTCAATCTTGCAAGAAAAATCGTGCAAAAACTATCAAAAAGTAAGAAAACTGCTCAAAACAGCCACCACTTTATGCAAGTTTTCAATAAAAATGCAACAATTTCCCCCAGGTAAGCATTCCCAATATCACAACAGAATCCCCTCCTGCGACCTATTTCGCAGGAGAGGACTTTGCCTTGTTATCATCGTTCGGCCGAAGTCAAACATTCAGCTATTTTATGCTACTTTTATGCAGTTTTTCCCCTCCCTCCCGAGTAAGACTTTGGTAAGACTTGAGTAAGACTTCCGTAAGACTTTTATAAGACTTCGGTTATGCATCGAATTTGCATAAAAGCTGCATAATTATTACTTCAGCAATTCGAGCGAGCGGTTCACAAACTTGCTCAGCGCTTCACCTTTCAGCTTGCCCGAAGCAAGGAATGCGATGTCCACCAGCTCTGCCAGACGGTCGTCTTTGCCAGCAAGCGTATAGACGGTTTTTTCCACAGCAGCCTTCGGCTCTTCGCCTTCCTTCTGTTCCGGCGTCTCGAGCACAGTCTCCTGCGTCATAGCCTCCGTAAGCGACTGGATAAGCGGGTGATTCGTGTTGATCACCAGGTTATACTGCTCCGGCATATTGCCGTAGAACGACATTCCCTGCTGATGAGCCGACATTTCGCGCATTCTGCGCATAAACTCGTTCTGCACGAGGAATACCGGAAGCGCATCGGCAGCTGCAGCCTCAAACGATACGTAATAGTTAAGCTTCTGGTCTGATGGCAACTGGGCTTCGAATGCTTTCCGCAAGCCTTCCTGCTGTTCCTCCGAGAGCTCCATTTTCGGAGCGTCTGCCTTGCGGATGAGATTCTCCAGAAGGTCGGAATCCACACGGGCGAAACGGAGCATTCCCTTCTTCTCGTCCGATTCGGGAGCCACGTATTTCTGCTCTGCTTGCGAGATGTAATGCACATCCAGTTCGCCCTCCATTTTCAGCACGTCGTAACCCATTTGCTTGGCGCGTTCGATATGCGTGTAGTTGGCGTCCGGATCCTGCGTGTAGAGTGCTACCAGATTGCCGTCTTTATCGGTCTGGTTGGCACGGATTTTCTCCAGATATTCGT
Organism: Candidatus Colicola faecequi; assembly: GCA_018064985.1. GTDB lineage: Bacteria > Bacteroidota > Bacteroidia > Bacteroidales > Paludibacteraceae > Colicola > Colicola faecequi. The sequence continues at coordinate 3,711 of JAGHUE010000036.1, forward strand.
CCATGGTTGCATATTCCCCGCTTACGTTCTTCACAAGCGCAAACTTTGTCGCACGCTCATAGAACTTCTCGTCGGACAACATGCCGAACTGGATAAACAGCTTGATATCCTCCCATTTGTTCTGGAAATCTTCCTTGTTGTCGCGATAAAGCTCAAAGAGCTTGTCGGCCACTTTCTTCGTGATATGCGACGAGATCTTCTTCACGTTCTGGTCGCTCTGCAGATAGCTTCGGCTCACGTTGAGCGGGATGTCAGGCGAATCGATTACGCCATGCAGAAGCGTCAGATACTGAGGTACTATATTCTCCACCTCATCCGTCACGAACACCTGATTGCAATAGAGCTGGATCTTGTTTCTGTGAATGTCCAGATTGTTCTGAATCTTCGGGAAATACAGGATACCGGTTAGGTGGAACGGATAATCTACGTTCAAATGGATATGGAAGAGCGGTTCCTCCATCTGATCGGGATAGAGCTGATGATAGAAATCCGCATAGTCTTCCTCCTTCAGATCCTGCGGTTTGCGCGTCCAGGCAGGATTGACGTAGTTGACCACGTTATCCTCCTCGAGCTCCACCTGCTTGCCGTCTTTCCATTCTTTCTTCTTGCCGAAGGCAATCTCTACCGGCAGGAAGCGACAATATTTCTTCAGCAAGCCCTCGATCTTCGAATCTTCGAGATACTCGTCGAAGTCTGCCCCGAGGTGCAGCACGATGTCCGTTCCGCGGTCAGCCTTGATTGTATCTTCCATATCGTAAACCGGGCTTCCGTCGCATGACCAATGCACGGCCTTCTCTTCTTCGCGCCACGACTGCGAGAAAATCTCCACCTTATCAGCCACCATAAATGCGCTGTAGAATCCCAGACCAAAGTGGCCGATAATCGCAGCCGCATTGTCTTTGTATTTGTTCACGAACTCCTCGGCACCCGAGAACGCAATTTCGTTGATATATTTGTTCACTTCGTCGGCAGTCATACCTATACCGCGGTCCGTCACGGTAAGCGTTCGCTTCTGCTTATCCAGACTGATACGCACTTTCGTATCGCCCAATTCGCCTTTGAATTCGCCTACAGAAGCAAGCGTCTTCAGCTTCTGCGTTGCATCTACTGCATTACTTACGAGCTCACGGAGAAAGATCTCGTGATCACTGTAAAGGAATTTCTTGATTACGGGGAAAATATTAGTACTTGTTACCCCAATATTACCTTGTGCCATACTATAATAGAATTTTATTTTTTTCGAATGAATATTTTCCGGTCGGCCGACGGCTTTTCGGGAAAACCATCAAAACGGATGTCCGCCGGTCAGCTTTCTTCTTCCATTTTTGTGCCAATCCGCGCTATGCTGACAATTTGTCACTTCCGTCGGTCATTCCGACAAAAAAAGCAGAGCCGCCTGCCGACCGCTCTGCCTGTTCTTCCCTGCCCCTTTGCCAGGGCAGCATATTTTTCCTTTTCTGCCGAAGTTGCCTTCTTTGCGTGCTGCATAGCAGCTCCTGATGCCTTACCAGAGGAACTTTGTTCCTTTCTGCACGTAAATCTGGCCGTGAATCATATGTTCGGGCGCGATGCGCAAACCGAGCAGGTTGTAAACCGGGAGACTCGGATTGAAGCCGAACTGTCCGCCTTCTTTCTCAACGCTTTCCACAGCCGTCCAACCTTCCGGATAGATGTTCACAACCATCGTGTTGCGATAGCCGGAATAGTTGGTCTCATGCGGATTCGGCTGGAAGCAGGTGATGAGGAACCAGCCGTCATCTGTGCCTTCCCAGCCCCAGTTGATATGGAAATAGGTATTGCCCTGTTCGTCCATTACATAGCCGTCAACAACAAAGCAGTGGCCCGTGATGCCGTTGCCGCTCGAACCGGCATAAATTACCGGATGACCCGCATCGAAATTCTCGCGAAGTGTCCAAGCCCAATCATCTACCAGCACATCCTGACGCATAGCCTCATCGGCAATCGTTGTCTCATAGCTCTTGGCCTTCGGATAGTTGAAGTTGGTCTTCAGCGCCACAGCTGCCTTATCTGCCTGTGAGCCGCTGCCGTCGGCAGAATAGCTCATATTTACCGAAGCACCACAAGCGAGCATCAAGTTGGCTACCGCATTTGCCTGAGTCGCCGTAAAACTGCCGCTATAGCTTTCGAGCATGTTAGTCCAATCGAACGGGTGAGCAGCCATATCAAAATCTTTCTTACCCGCACTGCCGGTATAGCTGCATACGCCCGTACCGCAAGCCGGATGCTTGTAGTAGCGCATCACCTGCGCCATGGCAGTAGCTACGCAACCCGTTACAGAACGGCCCTCGCCATTCAAATTCGGACATTGGTTGTTGAACGGATAGCTCTGGCCGTACTTGATGCCGCCAAGAAGCGGACCGACAGTATCACCCGGCAGAGCGTTCGCTATCGTGAGGAACACTTCGTCAGGAGCGGCACCTGCCTCGATGCGACGGACAGCCTCGTCATAAAATGCGAGGAACGACTGCATCTCGGGCAACTCGGTTGCAGTTTCATCAAAATAGCCCAATACGGGCATTTCAGCATTCTTAGCCTCAAGCACCTGCTTGCCGGCAATCTGAGTGAGCTTCACGTGCTTCAGACCAGCCGGAACGGCTGCAATAAGCTGCACGCTGCAAAGCAGAGCAGCCAATGAAAGGATAGCGGATTTTCTCATATCGGATCAATAATAATTTCAATAATAAACAAACTTGGCGAAATCGGCCTGGCGCTTCATGCGGCCATTGCAAAGCTTCACGTAATAAACCGTATTGGCCAGCAATCCGTCTGTCGGAAGCGGAACACGCGTGGAACCGTAAGTTGGAACAACGGACGATACCAGACGGCCGTCGGACGTATAGATATTCACTGCCGTAAGTCCATCGGACGGAAGCAGAAGCTGAAGCGTATATTCTCCGGCTGAGGAGCGGAGCACCTGAAGTTCCGTACGCTTGCTTGCGTTGCCTCCACCGGAAGTAGTAACCGCACGCGGAGCCGAGAGAGATGTATAATGCGGTTCACAGCCCTTATCTTCGTATGCCTGCACCTGCCAATAATAGGTCTGGCCCGGAGTCAGATTGGAAAAAATAAGACTCGACGATGGAGCGTAAACTTCATTCTCGCTGGCGCGGTGGATATAATTGATGGAGCGGTCCAATCCTGCAATGAAGTCGTCAAGAAGCACTCCTCCCTTGCCGCTCTTATGCGTATAACTGATGCGGAAACGAACGTAGGCCGAGCCTTCCGGCAGGATATATTCTTTCACAGTGCCCTTGGTCGTACGGACCACATTGACAGTAGCTATCTTGTCCCATGTACGTCCGTCGGAGGTAGCTTCGAGAAGGAGCGTTCCGCCGGGAGTTTCTCCGCTGGCATCGGTCGTATAGTTGTTGCTGAGCCAGAAGGATACTTCCGACACGGGCGATGCATATTCTTCCGACATCACGTAGCCGCCCGTAGTAGTGAACTGTACGGAATATTTGCCGGAAGAAACGGCAGCCGTGTACATGTTGATATTCTCGGCTTCCCAACCGATTTGAGCCCGGTCGGCAGGAGTAGCAAAACTCTCGAAACTCTGTATCTCGGTAGATGCTATTTCCGTAATGGTATAGAGCGCAACGAAATACGAATCGGCATCCTCCTGTTCCTCCCAAACAGCCGTAAATGATGTGCCGGAGAGAGCGTCCTCGCCAACAGGGACCGGCGTAGTGATATAAACAGGACGGGGGGCCGTACCGTATATCATCAGCTGATTGATGTCGGAGTCGTCTTCTGCCGTTACTACCAGATTACCCTTGAGCTGGCCGCAGTTCTGACGCGACGGACGGCAGATAACGAGAACCTCGCGACTGTAAGTATGGTCGGATTTTGCTTTGTCCAAAAATTCACCGGCCGAAGAATTACCGTTATACCAGGTAGTGCCGCCATCGGGAGAGAAGCTGAAGTTGCTCGAGGTGAGATAAATCTTCACATTTTCATCCTTGAGGTTCTTGCCCGTAATCTGGAGATGAAGTGTATCGATCACGATGCGGGTACCTCCATCATAAGCCGTGGAAAGAACCGGACATTCGTCGGGAGAGAACCAGAAACCTTCATCAGTTGATTCTCCATAGCGGAACGAAATACGGCCATCGGCCAACTGCATGATATTCAGGAGCTGATGCTCTTTGAGCGAGGAACCGCTGTTGTTTACAGGCACATAAGAAGTCACGTTGCCGGGGCCAGGGAAAAGGTCCGACTCCTGCGACTGACTAGGAGTCTTGGCCACAGCCTCCACGATGTCGAAACCGAGGGGGGTGGTATTGTTGAACGTATTGTAAGCCCACTTGGTATCGTTCCACGTAATATGCGAAATCATCATACCCGTACCTACAAGCGCATACTGCGAAGTGGCGTCCCAGCCTACACGTTGGCGATTTTCCACGAGGAAATACTCCGAAGGAGAAGGAGATGTGCCGATAAGGTTGTGCGTGCCTTCCGCAATAAGATATGCCTTGTTAGACGTCTCGATAGCCTCGAGCGAATAAGTGCCTGCTTCCGTAAGTTGCTCCGGAACAAGCCATCCCATGGCGAAGCGTTCAAAAGCGGTAAACGAAGGAGGTGTGCAGCCATTGTTGTTGTACGAACCGGAGCACATGATTGACCATTCACCTATCGTATAACTCCGGCAGCCTCTTTCCGTGCAATAGAAGTCGGGCAAACCGAGTGCATGGCCAAACTCATGGCTGTACGTACCGATACCTGCTTGCGTAGTGCCGCTTCCGCCACGGAGCTCCGAAATCATCAGATAGGGCGATACGCGTACATTACCAACAGTTACCGGGGTGTAAAGTTGGCTATAGTGCGGCCAGATAGTATTGTCCGGACCGCCTTCCGCTTCGTTGTAGCCGGCTACCACAACCGACAAGTTGTCGACATAACCGTCGTGGTTGTTGTCGTAAACCGAGAGATCCACACCGGCAGCATAAGCCAGTTGAGCCGCTTCCCTTACCAGATTGGATGCTTTCGGTGTGTTATCGTCTCCTACATTGGCGCCATAGTAAGCCATATCGTGGCTGAGCGTATAGGGACCGAGCACATCGTAATCCAGAAAAAGCGTGGAGTCTGACGAAGCTATGTAGTAGTTGTGAACAGAGCCTGTAGCGCGCGGATTGGAGCCACCGTTGCCATTGTAAAGATCGTTGAACTTCTGTACCACGTTCTCAAGAACAAACTGGCGGTCGGTAAAGTTGACCAGCACAACGGGTATGCGTACATGTCCACGCGAAGGCACATACGAGTTGCGCGCGGCCGCAGCCGCTTTCCTTATAGAAGTTGCCTGCTCCACCCTGGCCTCATGGCCGGCCGTGTAGTTGTCGTCTGCCGGCACAAGAAATCCCGCATTATTGCGCATCAGCAGTTCACCGTCGAGCGTAGTGTACCACGATGCAAACTCATCGCCATTGAGGCGAACGGTCATAGTGGAGCCGTCAGGCATCTGAACCGAAACAGGATCCGGGGTAGCAATTACAGCAAAAGCCGAAGTCACACCCATCAGGAGCGCAAAATATGCAAGGATAATCTTTTTCATGTTTTCAAGATTGTAAACTAAAGAGGAGCCACTCTCAAAAAATCAACACTATAAGATGCCAATAAGGCATTATACGCTGCAAAGTTACACAAAAAAAAGCAATCTTCCAAAAAATAAAGGCAAAAAAAGTGCCACTTCCTGAGAAATGGCACTTTTTTATCGGAGTGATTGATGCTATACCCTACCCTTTCGGGATTCGGCATCGGCACTCAATTGAGGATTTTCAAGCCGGCAGATTACTTGCGGATGAGCACCTTGGAGTTGTTCTTCACTGCCTCGATACGAGCAGCAACCTCCGGGCAATCGATCTTGATAACCGGTACGTTAAGCGGCTCAAACTGCTTCTTGGCAACCTGGGTAGGATACTCGCCGAAACGGTACTGAATCGGGTCTGCCCAGTAGAGCTTGTGCTCGATGCCGGTGTACTGGTCGTTGTCGTCAACGATCGGGTTAACACCCCACCAGTAGTTCATACCGTCGAGAATCTTTGCGTCTGCAAAGCAGAAGTCAAGACCGCACATGAAGTTGGAAGAACCGTTGCCGTTGAGCGAGAAGTCTGCCTCGGAGATGATACCTGCAGGGATGTAAGAGTAAGAGTAGCCACCCTCACCGTCGTCGCCTACGTTGTAGGTCCACTCGTTGATGGTAGCGCCGGTGAAGTCAGCGCTTGCCTGCTGGAGATAAGCAACATACGTTTCAGCATCGCCCTGTACGTAAGCCTGGAAGAAGCCGTCCATGTTCTGATAGAAAGAGTTCTCGTTGATAGCGCCCGGAGCACCTACGTGAGCACGGCCCTTGAGAGAGTCAACAGCAGATACGATCCACTCACCGAGAGTGAAGACAGTACCACGGTCGGTATTGTTGAGGGTTGCGGTAGCATAGTAGAACGGAGCGTAAACGGTGATAACAGCAGCCTGCTCAGCACCGTCGAGACGACCTTCGTTGTTTACGAAGAAGCCTTCAGAGCAGAGCCAAAGCTCACCCATCGACTTGTAAGCATAGAACGTCTCACCGGAAGTAGACTCGATAGTATCAACCTTACCCTGAGCATAGGTAGTATCCTCGTCCCAAAGAATAGCCTGGGTGAACTGGATGGTCTCAAGGAAAGACTTAACGGAAACTTTGCGCTCTGCTACGAGGTTACCCATGGTAGCCTTGATGATGCACTCGCCCGGATACTGAGCGGTAACAAGACCACGCTCGTTTACGGTAGCAACGAGGGTGTCAGTGGTTTCCCATACAACGTTCTCGATCTTTGCACCGTCAGGCTTAGCAGTAATAGTAAGTTTGATAGAACCACCTTCTGCAAGAACAACGTCCTCAGCAGGAAGGATGCTGATTTCAGTAGCAACACCATTGCCCTTTTCGCCGTTATCAGGCGGGCAAGCGGTAAGAGTAAACATCATGGCAACGAGTGTCATGCAATAAAATACTTTCTTCATAATTTGAATTATTTAGTTGATTAATATATTATTCTGTTGAAGGCCGATGCTCCTCCGCATGAACGAAGCAAGCATCGTGCCAAATGAATTTTTACTTGTCGATTTCGGGGTTGTAAGTAGTCTCAGCACCCGGAATCTGGAAGGTATACTTCGACTCAGACGGCTGAACAGCAGAACCTGCAGAATCATCGTGGTTGCCGCCACGGGTCTTCTCGCCCGGCTTCTTCAAACGACCACCATCGTCAATCATCTCACCACCGAGACGGCGGAAGGTCTGCAGACCGTAACCCTCACCCCAAAGTTCGATACGCCAGTTGTCGTAGATAGCCGAGAGGAGGTTGCTGTGAGACAGACGGTTCTTGAAATTGCCGTAAGCATCAGCAGCAGTCGGATCCTTGAGGTTCAGACGCTCATCGGTAATAGCAGTGAGGTATTTGATAGCTGCATCGTCGTTGCCGATACGGTAAGAAGCCTCAGCTGCGATGAGATACATCGACTCGATACGCATGAACACGTTGTCGGAGAGCCATTCACGGTCGATATCATCCTGCTTGGTAGAAAGCGGGCTCTTAGCCGAGAAGAACTTGCCGTCAGGGCAGAGAGCGAATGCCGGATCCTTCTTCGAGCGGAACCAATCCACACGGCCGTCCCACGGATATTTAGCTACAAGCACAGAGTCGTAGAGAAGCATATCGCAAGCCTTGGTATCACCTGCCCATGCATAAGAATAGGAGTGGATATCTACCTGGCCGAACCAGCTGCCGAGACCGGTAGCAGTTTCTACGGTCACATCCTGACCCCACATCCAAGACTGTTCGTTCACGTCGTTGAAGCCGGTTGTAAGGAGCTCCTTGTTCGGAATGATGCGGTATTCGCCAGAAGCGATTACCTCGTCAACAAGTTCGACAGCACGCGTATAAGCTTCCTTATTCACCTGGCTTTCCGGACGATCGGAGTTAGCACGGTTGAGATATGCGTAAGCAAGAATACCGCGAGCTACGTTAGCGTCGATGCGGAGCTTCGACTCACGAACGAGATAGGGCTCGAAAGCAGTGAACAATTCGAGAGCACCTTCAAGGTCGCCGGTCACCTGATCGTAGAGCTGCTGAGCAGTTGCAAGCGGCTGCGGACTATCAAGGTTGGTCTCGGTATAGATAGGAGCGATAAGCACTTCATCCAAACCGCCACCGGTGAGATACTTTGCAGGCGGGCAGTAGAGTTGCACAAGCTGTGCGTAAACATAGCCACGGAGGGCCA